>JAAUPI010000107.1 GCA_012035135.1 Microcoleus sp. CSU_2_2 | reverse complement strand
CAGTCTAACGACAGGCAAACGATTGTGCCAAAATGCAATGCCTGAAAATTGTAAATTTCTTTCTTACAATTCTTGGCGTGTAGCGTGAGTTTATTTGTAAAGCCGTCCTAGAAGCGGTGCACTGAGCCTGCCGAAGTGGACGGGGTTTCTACCCATTTTTCTGATGATAATTTTTGGTTATTTTTCGATCGCCTTCATCGTTTTTTGTGTTTGGTTCAAAAGTTTTTTGAACGATTCTGCGACATCTAAAAACGACTTGAAATCTTGGATTATCTTACTAATGGGCCCTCTGTTTTGGCCTGTAGTTTTGCCCCTGTCCTTTTTGCAACTTAACGTCACTAAAAAGGCCCCTGTACCAGAAGCTAAAAAAGATCGAGAAGGCGAAGAAATTCTGGAGGGGACTGAGTAGAATGCAATCTATGAGCTTAGCTTGTCATCACAGATGAGTCGCGTTCGATCGATACTCGCCTAAACTATAGCCTCGATCGGATAGATGAGGTGCGTGCTGGTAATGGGTATTGACTCGTACCTTTTTTCTGTCAGAGGGTGATTTAATGATGACTTCCATAGTTGATCAGGCGGTCGATCGGAGTTTTTGAGAGGCGTAGCTTGTTCGGGAACTTCTCAAAAAAAGTGCCGTCACTCTATCAAACTTTGCTGTTTACACGGGAAAAAAGCAGGAGTCACAATGAACGCAATGTCTGAGAAGCAAATCTATCGAATTCTGAATGTCGTGTCGTTGCTAGCGCTGACCTACTACGCAGCTACTTCCATCAATTACATTGTCGAGAGCGACGCTCAAATCTACAGCTACGACAGGCAGATTAATTCCAACTGGTTGACAGCGCGATTAGAAGCACACCCATCGGGAAAATAGTACAGTTTGTCTATGAATCTCGAACAAAATTCCCAGGAAATTGTTAATTGTTAATTAGCCGATCTAAATTAGCAATTAGCAATAAACTCCTTGCTAAAAATAGATTTTATGCTTTTATTTTTTAAATATAATTTTTGCGTTCTTACTGTTTTGCTTGTGTGGGCGCGCATGACCCTGCAGCGGCCCAAAACACCCTGACAAGGGGGTTCGTGCGATCGGCCACAGTCTCGGTTTTAGCTTCGGTATGTGGGGCTTTGATGACCATAATCGCAAGTTAAATGTTTTTGGGTTGGGCAAAAAGCCCACATTGGAAGCCTTTTTTACCGTGCTTGCTCTGCGGTGAGGTGAGAGGGACTTGGCGATGGAAAGGGACGATCGAGAATACTCGATCGATGCCACACACAGTTATGCTGGGCGAGGCTGTACGCGTTCGCCTCAAAAATTTTGATTTTCTGGGAACTATTGGCCGAACTTAAAAGTCTGGTCAGTCAGGGTCTAAGGAAATATCGCAACTCTGTTGATGCCCAATTGCGGGCGATCGAACAAATTGCGATCGACAGTTGCCACTAACCGG
Source organism: Microcoleus sp. CSU_2_2 (assembly GCA_012035135.1). Lineage (GTDB taxonomy): Bacteria > Cyanobacteriota > Cyanobacteriia > Cyanobacteriales > Microcoleaceae > Microcoleus. Next base: position 16,467 of record JAAUPI010000107.1, on the reverse strand, counting down.
AAATGCAATTGCTCTTTTGAGAGCAGACTCCTCTTAAAAAAAAGGGTTTCCCTGTGTTTCCCGGCTATTGTTGTAAAAATGACTAGCCACACCCAAAGTAGGTATGGTAAACTCACAAACGTTTAACTGGAATATTTTCATGTTAGAGGAGGGAGTTGTGGAGTCGAGAGTCCAAAGCAGGAAACAACCGATATTTGCTGCTCGACGGATACAAGATTTAACTCGCCACTCGACGAAGCTCTCTGTTGACAATTTAAATTACGTGACAGCCTATAGCAGCCGGGTAAATTAGGGTCTCAACCGATGTCCGGTCTCAATTATTGAATCCCATTGGAGGGAAAAGTGTATTGTAGAAAAATGATTCATGTAAAGGAGGAGTGTAAATGACACAGGTAACTAATCCAACGACCCCACCACCAATTTCAACCCCAACCCCTGGCGGTGGTTTCACTTATATCGGAGCAGCAGGTCCTAACAGGTTCAATGCCAGCCCACAGGCCGATATCATCCTGACGTTTGGTGGCGATGAAGTCGTAGCCAGTGGCGGCGGCGACGACTTTGTTATCGTGGGTGGCGGCAATGACGCTATCGGCGCTGGCGCTGGTAACGATCTGATATTTGCTGGCTCAGGCAACGATACAGTCGCTGGTGGAGATGGCAACGATACTATCTTTGGCGGTAAAGGTGCTGACCTGCTCGACGGCGGTGCTGGCAATGACTTGGTTTCCGGAGATACCGGGAATGACGTTGTACTTGGCGGCAGCGGCAACGACTCCGTTTACGGCGGTCAAGGCAGCGATGTCGTTGGTGGCGGTGAGGGCAACGACTCCGTTTACGGCGGTAAAGGCAATGATACTGTTGACGGTGGTGCGGGCAATGACTTCGTTACTGGCGACAGAGGCAGCGATGTCCTGACTGGTGGTGCTGGCAGCGATACGTTCTACTTTGCTTCGATTGGAGGCGATTTTGGTGTAGACACGATCGTTGACTTCTCGGCCAGTGAAGATAAGATTCGCTTGAAGTCGGGTGGTGCTTTTGCTGGTTTGGGCAGCACCTTCGAGGCTAGCGAGTTTGTTGTGGTTGCTGGCTTCACGGCAGCGAACCCAGGAGCAACTACGACGAACAAGTTGATCTACGACCCACAAAGCGGTGTTCTGTACTTCAACCCAGGCGGTACAGCAGTAGCTGTAGCTCAGTTGCAGACTGGTCTGACTATTACCTCGAGCAACTTCGAGTTGTTCTAGAGAGATTGGCAGTTGTGGGGCGACACCGGATCGCATCTGGGGTTGCTCTCACACTGCTGGAGGTTTTGGAGGCTTTCAACTTCACTCTGCCCGCAGCGGAGCGAGGTTGAAAGCTTTGATCTAGGAAGTAGATAGCGAGTAATATCAAATCCGGTGACATCGGAATTCAGATTACTCGTAGCAGTAGGCGCGTGCGAAGTCGAACCACCAGGAGACGGCAGTGCCGTGTCCCTACGGGGCTCGAACGATAGGCGGGTGTACTTGATAAACGTGGAATCTGCTGTATTACTCACAGTCAGGACACGGCAGTGCCGTGTCCCTACAAATTACTCACAGTCAGGAGACGGCAGTGCCGTGTCCCTACAATTAATTGGGCGATGGCGAAATCACTCATCGAGTGCTGATGATGATTTTGGGGTAGGGAAACGGCATTGCCGTGTCCAGAGTTGCTCATCCAGGGCGATCCGATGATTTTGGGGTAGGGAAACGGCATTGCCGTGTCCGACCTGGCGATCGATCCGGTGCAACCGGAACTGATATAATTTAAAAAAATTTAATAATCGTTATTAATCAAATTAATCGATCGCCCGATCGAACGGCAAGATATAAATACAAAACTTTAAAATCAACATAAAATTAAAATTTCGTAGGTTCCCTCTTAGCGGTCAAGAAACTGCAACTGCTGGCGAGCAATGAGCATTCAAGAATATATCCGGCAAGCCCAAGTTTATTTGAAGCGGGGGAAGTTAACAGAGGCGATGGCTGTTTGCCAAAAGGCGATCGAACTTCAGCCGTTTTCGCCCTCGGCTTATACAACTTTGGGCGAAATCCTAGAACTTCAAGGCGATCCGACGGCGGCGAGAGATGCTTTTATCCAGGCTTTGGAAATTTCGCCGAAGTTTCTTTTAGCTCATGCTTATTTAGGTCAATTGTACGGCGAGTATTGCTGGCTGGATGAGGCGGTTTTTCACTACCAGCAGGCTCTGGATTTGAAACCTGATTGGCCGGAACTGCATTATAACTTGGGAAATGTTTTTCATAAACAGGGAAATTTGTTGGGGGCGATCGACTGTTACCGAAATGCGATCGCTCTGAAACCCGATTATGTAGTTGCTTTCTATAATCTGGCTGTTGTTTTCAATGAAAATAATCAGGTTGAAGCGGCAATTGACAGCTACCGACAAGTAATTGCTCTCCAACCCGATTATGTGGAAGCTTACAGTAATTTGGGCTGCACTTTGAGCAAGGACGATCGCGCTGCTGAGGCAATTGAGGTTTATCAACGGGCGATCGAAATTAAGCCGGAGTGGGCAACGCCGTACAATAATTTGGGTCAAGTATTGCTGGCCAAAAGTCCCGAAAAGGCGATCGCATCTTACCTCACAGCTATTGAGTTGCAACCGGATATGGTTTTAGCTCATTACAATTTGGGGAAAGCGTGGCAAATACAGGGGGAACATTCGGCTGCGATTGCTTGTTTCGATCGCGCGATCGAACTCAATCCAGATTATATTTCTGCCTATACTGACGCGGGCTTTTGTTTGATGACTCTGGGGCAGTTTGCTGAGGCAATGACCTACTTTCAACAAGCAATTGCTGTGAAACCTGATTTTGTTAAAGCTTACTGCGATTTGGCGGATAAACAGCAAGTTGTTGCTTCAGAAGATGATGAATTGGAAATGGCGATTGCTGCTTGCGATCGATTGCTTAAGGTACTAATTCGAGGGAAGAAAGAAGAAGGAAGTTCGGCAACGAATTCTGTAACGGATGTAACGGATGTCAGAAAGAAGAAAGCAGAAAGAGGGAAGGGGGAAGAGGGAAGAAGCGAAGATCGAAAAAAGATTTTAGAAATACAATCGATCGCTTCTGTTGATGTGAAAAATCTCCCATTGCCCCATTCCCAATTACCCATTCCCAATTACCGATTACCAATTGCTGAAATCTGCGACAATTTAGCAGCAATTTACCTGCATTTGGGGAATGCTTTAACAGAGTACGGCGGATCCGAATCGGCAGCAGATTATTATCAAAAAGCTTTGCAAATTCAGCCGCAAAATGGAGAGCTTTACTGGCGGTTGGGAAATTGTTTAGTTAAGCAGCAACGATTCAATACGGCAATTGCCATTTACCGCATGGCTTTGACAGTTGAACCAGCTCTCCCGCAGGTTTATTTTGAGTTGGGAAAAGTTCTAGAAAAGCAGGGGCATTGGGAACGGGCGATCGATTATTATCAAAAAGTTTTAGAATTGCAATCGCACGGGTATACAAATCCGACACTGTGTAAAAAACAGAATTTATTTGAGCGCGATCGCAGCTCGATCGAACTTCCTCAAGGTATCTATCTCTCGACTTGGGATTGGCTGGTGAATGCTCAGTTGGATGCGAACAATTATGTAGAAATAGTTTGGAAATATGAGACTGAAACCAAGACAGACAATATCCCCAATTCCCAATTCTCCGTTAGCAATTCCCAATTGGCAAATACAGATTGCACTGGTTTAACTTGCGGGTTGTGCTTGCAGCGGATTTGTAAGTGGTTTGAGCCGATACATTTGGGTTGGGGAGTTTGCCATTTGTCTAACTCGAAACCGATACCCGTGGAGTCGCCAAAAACTTTTGTGGCACAGGTTCCAGACGGGCGAGTTTGGATTGTGCCGCAGTCAAGTTATTGGCTGATTTGCAAGGCGATCGCAGTCATTACTCCTGACAATTATTTGTTAGCTGACGTGTCTAGAGATTATCCTGGTTTTTTACCCGGATGCGAAAAGCATGATGTTAGAAAACACAGCGTTTTTCAGTTGGAATCGTTTCCACCTTTAAAGCAAATTGATGGTAGCGTGGCTGTGCTTTCTGGCTTGTCAGGAAATGTCTATTTTCACTGGATGGTTGATGTTTTGCCCAGAATCGAATTGCTGCGACGAAGTGGTAGGGATTTGGCGGAGATTGACTGGTTTTTGGTGAACAGTTGCCAACACCAATTTCAGCGGGAAAGTTTGAGGATTTTGGGCATTCCAGAGGAGAAAGTTTTGGAGAGCGATCGCATTCCTCACCTTCAAGCAACACAGTTAATTGTGCCGTCTTTTGCTGGATATTTGGGTTGGCCTTCGGGATGGGCCTTGGATTTTTTGAGGCAGGAGTTTTTGAGGGAAATTGGAGGTCGATCGAACTATCCAAAACGCATCTATATTAGTCGCAGTAAAGCGAGATATCGGCGAGTTTTGAACGAGGAGAATGTGGTGGAGGTGTTGAGTCAATTTGGTTTTGTTTCTATTTTACCAGAATCGATGTCTTTGACAGAGCAAATTGCCTGTTTTGAAGGTGCTGAGGTAATAGTTGCCGCTCACGGTAGTGGCTTGACAAATACGATATTTTGTCGTCCTGGAACTAAGGTAATTGAATTAGTGTCGCCTCACTATATCAGCCATTATTATTGGGGAAGCAGTCAATATTTGAAGTTGGAACATTACTTTTTGGCGGGCGAGGCTTTTGAATGTTATCCTATTAGACAGTTGATGTATCAAAATTCGCTGACAGAGGATATTTTGGTGAACTTGAGTTCGCTCAAAAGGATGGTTGAAGTGGTGGGTTTGGCTTAGTTGGTGTCTGGAGTAGTTGGAATTATGCCCTCGATTGAGAAGATGGAAAAGACAGCGGTTAATTTGAGTCGGCAAGCAGAAGTTTATTTAGCTGAAGGTAGGTTAAATGAGGCGGAGGCTGCTTGCGAGTCAGCTTTGAAAATTGAACCGAATTGGGCGGTGCCTTGTCAAACGCTGGGAAAAGTGATGCAGCTTCGAGGTGAAATCGAGCAAGCTAAACATTGGTACGAAGTGGCGATCGATCGCAACCCGAATTTGCCGGAAGTTTACGCTAATCTCGGCAGTTTGTATTCTCAGGAAAAACAGTGGAAAAAGGCGATCGCAGCTTTTGAAAAAGCGATTGCGCTAGCACCGAATTTTGCGGCGGTTTATCGGCAGTTGGCAAGAGTTTGGACGCAGTTGGAGCAACTAGAAACGGCGGCCGAATGTTGGTATCAAGCTTTTCAAATCGAGCCGAATTGGGCAACGGCTGATGAGTACGTCACTCTGGGAAATAATTTAGCAGAAGTAGCTAAATTTCAGCAAGCAATTGAGTGTTACGATCGGGCGATCGAGTTAAACCCAAATTCGGCAATAGCTTATCACAATTTGGGGGAAATGCTGATCAATGAAAAGCGGTGGGAAGAGGCGATCGCTAATTATCAAAAAGCCATTGATATCAATCCAAGTTCTTTTGAATCTTACCACAGTTTGGGTAAAACTTGGGTTGTTAGAGGAGAATTAGATAAGGCGATCGCCTGTTACCAAAAAAGCTTAGAAATTAATCCCAATTACACTCGTGTTTGCCTAGATTTAGGGAATGTTTGCGTACAAAAGGGCGAGTTAGATGCAGCAATTAAATGTTACCGTCAAGCTCTTGAAATTAACGACAAGTCCTATTGGGCGCATAATTATTTAGGGGAAGCTTTAGCTCGCAAAGGGTTGTGGCAAGAATCTATTGTTTGCTACCGTAAAGCGATCGAACTGAATCCAGATATTCCTTGGTTTTACTACAATTTGGGAATTGCCTTCACCTGTGACAAATCCTGGGATGAAGCTGTGTCAGCTTATTTGCACGCAATTCAGATTCAGCCGGATTTGACTGGGATTAATAATAGGTTGGGATATGTTTTGCGGAAGCGCAGCGAATCGGGTTTAGACAACACAATTCACGATTACTGTCAAGCTATTGAGGTACTTGCGATTGGTAAAAATTATCACAATTTACTAAAAATTGCAGCGGAAGGAGCTGATTTTTATCTAAATTTAGGCAAGAGTTTAGCCAAACAGAAACAGCTTGAAGGTGCGATCGTATTTTATCGCATGGCACTGCAAATTGAACCAAATGCTGCGGTTGTTGCCGAACTCAATCAGGTTTTGGCGAAAAAACAGGATTTAGATGCACAAATTGCTACTTACCGCCACCAAATTGAAATCGCTCCGAGTGATTCTCAAGCTTACAACGATTTAGGAAATATTTTACCGCAATTAGGCGAATTGGAAGAGGCAATTCTCTGTCACCAAAAAGCAAGCGAGTTGAGAAGTTGGCCTGAATGTGCGGCAAAAAATTATCAGTTTACGCAAGATTGGTTTACGCACAATATTCCTACTTGGAAAAAGCATTTGCAGCAGTTTGCTGATGTGCCAGATTTTAAGGTTGTGGAAATCGGCAGTTTTCAAGGGATGTCGGCTTGCTGGCTGCTGGATAATATTTTGACTCACCCGACGGCAAAGATTACCTGTATTGACTTGTACTTCCAAGAACATTTTAAAGGCAATATTGTTAAAACTGGAGTTGCAGATAAAGTAATTGAATTGCAGGGCTACTCTCAAGAATTGTTGGTGACTTTTGCTGATGAGTCTTACGATATTGCTTACGTTGACGGCTGTCACAAACCTACTAGTGTTTTGCAAGATGCGATTTTATCTTGGCGGTTGGTGAAGGTTGGGGGATTGATGATTTTTGATGATTATGAATTTACCTTTCCCGACAGCCCGGAGCAAGATACTAAAATCGGAATAGATATTTTTTTGGAGATGTTTGCAAGTCAGTTAGAAGTAGTTCATAAAGGTTATCAACTAATTGTCAAAAAAATCGATAACCAAAGTTTGCGAGCAGAGAAAAATCTTTGGTCTTTGGGTTGGGAAAAATTGGGAGATGTGGCAGCAAATGCGGGTTATTTGGATGAGGCGATCGACCGTTATCAAACAGCAATTGACATTCAATCGGGAACCTATTCAACATATCAGAAATTAGCCAAAAGCTTACAAGCAAAAGAACGGTTTGATGAAGCTGCTGCTGCTTATCAACGAGCGATTGAACTCAAACCTGATTTTAGTTGGGCTTACCACTATTTAGGAGAAACTTTGCAGGCAATTGAGGAATACAGCGAAGCCGCTGCTGCTTACCGCAAAGCTATTGAATTAAATCCCGATTTTTGCTGGACTTACAGCAATTTAGGAGATGCTTTGATGGAGCTTTCTGAGTGGGAGGAAGCTGCTGTTATTTACCGCAAATTAATTGAACTAAATCCTGATTTTTGTTGGTCTTACGACAGATTAGGCAGGGCTTTGGTGGAAGTTAAAAATTGGGAGGAAGCTGCTGAGGCTTTTCAGAAGGCGATCGCCTTAAATCCTGAGTTTTGTTGGCTGTACAATAGTTTAGGGGAAGTTCTAGAAAAACAAGAAAATTGGTCTCAAGCAGCCGTTATTTTTCGCCGTGCTATTGAGTTAGCATCGGATAAAAGTTGGCTGTACAAAAAGTTGGGCGATGCACTGCGAAAACAAGGGGAATTAGAAGAGTCGATCGCAATTTACGAGCAAGGCATTAATCTCGATCCAGATTCCTGTTGGTGTTACGAAGGATTGGGTTTGACTTTAATTGCCAAACAGCAGTGGGAACCGGCAATTTTTCAGTTAGTTCAAGCCCTGCAAATTAAACCAGATTTATTTGAAGTTTACGATAAGATAGGTTATGCTTTGGAACAGTTAGGAGAAGTCGATAAGAGTGATCGGGCAAAATGCACCAATCAAATCTTACCATTAAGTGTTCTGCAAAAATACTGTCGGTTTACAGAGGATTTGACAGTCGTCGCAGAGTCAAATCATAACATTACTTGTATAGACATTTATCCAGCTAGTCAAATTAATTTATTAGCTTCCAAAACTACCGACAGTAACAGCAGATTTTGGGCGCATCAAGCTCATGTTAGAAAAGCTTTCGTTGCCATACTGCCAAACGGACGAGCTTGGGCAGATGTTGTTACTACCGCCGCCATTACTTCAGATAATAAACTTGTTACCGACATCTCAATGGGTTGTGCTGAATTAGTAATAACTTCTGACAAACTCCCTCCCGCTGAACATATAGATGGAACAGTTGCTTTTTTATCGGCACGCTGGGGTGGAGCGGCTTATTTTCACTGGATGTTTGATGTGATGACGCGGTTCGATCTTTTGCAGCGGAGCGGATTGATGGACAGCATAGATAAATTTGTTGTAAATGCCTGCGATTCTCCTTATCAACAAGAAACTTTAAATACTTTAGGAATTCCTGAAAATAAACTTTTAGAAAGTCGCTGTTCTTTTCACATGACAGCCGATAAATTAATAGTTCCGTCCATTTTTTATGACGGAACGGGAGCGGTTTCAAAATGGAAATGCGACTATCTCAAGCAGGCTTTTTTAAACAAAAAAATTGCTAGCAGTACAGATAATTATGAGCGAATTTATATCAGCCGCGAACAAGCATCTTACCGACGCATTGTCAATGAAGAAGAAGTAGTTAATTACTTGCAAAAATTTGGGTTTGGCAGTGTCAAGCTGGAAGCGATGTCAGTCGCGGAACAAGCAGCGTGTCTGGCGGCTGCAAAAGTAGTTGTAGCACCTCATGGCGCTGGATTGACTAATCTGGTTTTTTGCAGTCCGGGAACTAAGGTAATTGAGATCTTTTCTCCTATTTATGTTCCAAGTTGTTATTGGATGATTAGCAATTTGTGCGACTTGGAACACCATTATTTAATTGGGGAGTTGTTTGATGATGGACTTACTAAAAATCCTTTACATAAAAACATTAGCTTGAATTTGAATTCCCTTGAAAAGTTAATGATTTTTGCAGGAGCATTGCATGGATAATGAGTACCACAATTTGGGCAATGTCTTGCAAGAAAGTGGGAAATTTGACGAGGCTGTCATTGCATACCAAAATGCGATCGTCCAAAACCCCAATTTTTCCTGGTCTTATCATAGTTTGGGCGATGTTTTGCTCAAACTCGAACAGTGGGAGGAAGCTGCCGTCGCGTACAGAAAAGCTGTTGAATTAAATCCCAATTTTTCGTGGTCTTATCATAATTTGGGTGATGCTTTACTGAAACTCAAGCAGTGGGAGGAAGCTGCTGCTGCTTACCGCTGCGAGATTGCACTCAAATCGGATTTTGCCTGGTCTTTCTGCAATTTAGGCGATGCTTTGACTAAGCTAGAACAGTGGAATGAAGCTATTAATGCGTATTTAAAAGCAATTTTAATAGACAGAGATTTGCCGGGAATCTACGAGAAATTGGGTTATGTTCTCCGACAAATAGAGTCTGAATTCAAGCAAGTTATTTTACCAGGTAACTTGCAAATTACACCGGAAAATCGGGAGTTTTATTTAGATTTAGGCAGGAGTTTAGCACGGGACGATCGACTGGAAAGTGCAATTAAGTTTTATGAATTACTCTTGACATTGGAGCCAAGCTGTGAAATTTACTCAGTGGAATTAGAGGCGCTGTTGAAGCAGAAAAAAAAGTTCGATCGTACATTAGCTTTATGCCTAGATGCTGTCGCCCAACAACCAGATGATTGCTGGTCTTACTACAATTTGGGAGTTGTTCTGAGCAGTCAAAATAAGTGGGAGGAAGCGACTGTCGCGTTTTTTAAAGCAATGGAAATAAATCCCGATTTATCTTGGTGGTTTTATTATAATTTGTGGGAAGTTTTGGTAAAACAAGATAAATTGGATGAAGTTGCGAGCTTTTATCGCAGTGTTGCTGAAGCTCAGCCTGCGGCTTTTTGGCCTTATTTGAATTTGGGGGAAGCTTTAACAAGACAGGGGAAAATTGAAGAAGCGATTTGCTGTTATCAAACTGTCAGTTATCAGCAAACTTTGGGAATTATTGTAAGTAAGAACACAGGCAAGATGCCCGTGCTACAAAATACAGTAAAAATTCCTAACTTTATAATCATTGGTTCTCAGCGGTGCGGCACAACTTCTCTGTACACTTATTTAGCTCAACACCCGCAAATTTTAACTCCGATTAAAAAGGAGATGGATTTTTTCTCGTGGCACTTTCACAGAGGGATTGATTGGTATTTGGCTCATTTTCCGCCAATCCCGCAGGGAGAGAATTTTTTCACCTTTGAAGCAAGTCCGAGTTATTTTGACTATCGGGAAGCACCGGAACGCTTGTACAGCGCGTTTCCGCAGGTGAAGCTGATTGTACTTTTGCGAAATCCGGTCGATCGAGCTATTTCTCACTTCTATCGATTATCTAGCTTAAATTGGGAACATCGATCGTTCGATCGAGCAATTAGCGATGAAGTTGAACGGTTGAATCAAAATCCAGAATACATCATCGGTGGAGAACCGGGGAATTATTTAGCTCGCGGTAGGTATGTGGAATTTATTGAAAATTGGCTGGCTTTGTTTCCCAGAAAACAGTTGTTGATTTTGAAAAGCGAAGATTTTTATGCAGGTGCGGCGGAGACAGTCCAGCAGGTGTTAGAGTTTTTAGATTTGCCGGATTATCAATTGTCTGAATACCAAAATGCTAATCCTGGTTATTATCAGCAGGTCAATCAGTCAGTTCGTCACTGGTTGAGCGATTATTTTAAGCCTTACAATCTAGAATTAGAGGAGTATTTGGGGAGGAAGTTTGATTGGGAATAATAAGCTTATTGCAGAAATATGGGATGGATAGGTAAACCGCAGATGTCAGGCAGATTAATACAGATTAACGCAGATGGTTTCAAGTTTCAATCGTGAGTCCGATCTGTGAAAGTTGAGCTAAAATTAGAACTACTTGTAAGGAGGTAATACCAATGCTGACGATCGAGCTAGATACATTACTTAGGGAACAAGCACTTCAGCACCAAGATCCTGAAGAGCGCTACATCACAGATAGGGTGAATTGGGAACAATACGAGAAACTGCTGAATCGGATTGGAGATACTGCGGGATATCGAGTTACTTATTTAGATGGAGTTTTGGAAATCATGTCACCTTCTCGCGGCCATGAAAGTCGCAAAAAAGGCATTGGAAATATGCTAGAAATTTATTTTGTAGAAGCTGATATCGAATATTTCCCTTTTGGGTCTACAACTCTGCGACAAGAGGAAAAAAGTGGCGGTACGGAACCGGATGAAGCTTACTGTATTGGCACAGATAAAGATTTTCCCGATTTGGTAATTGAAGTAATTGTTACCAGCGGCAGCATCAATAAGCTAGAACTGTATAGAAGGTTGAAGGTGCGAGAGGTTTGGTTCTGGAAAAATGACCGATTTTCGATCTACTGTTTGCGAGAAGAAGTTCCGGTGGAATTTGTGTCAAACTGCGGTTATGAACTAATCCAAAACAGTGAATTGCTACCGGAACTCGATATCGATATGTTGACAGAATGTGTAAAAAATTCTCACCCGCTAGCAGCAGCAAAGGAATGGAGACAAAATTTGCGATCGAACTAAATAGCAAGTAATACCAAAGTTGTCACCCACAGATTAACGTAAAAACCCGGTTTCTTTGTCGGGAGTGCGTCCAAGCATCTCGGAGAAAAAACCAGATCCCCTTGACAAGTCATACTCGTTATGAGTACGCTATGGTAAGCAAAGGAATTTAACCCAACTACCGAAGGATTCAAAATCATGCTGCCGAACAAAGAAGGTCAAAGAGTACCAAATGTCACTTTTCGCACCCGCAAGGACAACGAGTGGGTTGATGTCACCACCGATGATTTATTTGCAGGCAAAACCGTAGTAGTTTTCTCGCTACCGGGGGCATTTACTCCCACTTGTTCGTCAACGCACCTCCCTGGCTACAACGAATTAGCCAAAGTTTTCAAAGCGAATGGTGTAGATGAGATCGTCTGCATTTCCGTCAATGACACGTTTGTGATGAACGAATGGGCAAAAGACCAAGAAGCAGAAAATGTGACCTTAATTCCCGATGGTAACGGCGAATTTTCTGAAGGCATGGGAATGCTAGTGGACAAAGCAGATTTAGGCTTTGGCAAGCGGTCTTGGCGCTATTCCATGCTAGTAAAAGATGGCTTAGTTGAAAAAATGTTTATTGAGCCGGAAGAACCCGGAGATCCTTTCAAAGTGTCCGATGCCGGGACGATGCTCAACTACATCAATTCCGAAGCAGCAAAGCCGAAAGTTGTGTCTTTGTTTGCAAAAATCGGCTGTCCCTTCTGCGCGCGCGCTAAGACGCTGCTGAAAGAAAAGGGCTTGGATTATGAAGAAATAGTTTTGGGTCGAGATGTGACAACCCGCTCGCTCCGGGCCGTGACTGGGGCAACAACCGTGCCACAAATATTTATCGACGGTAAATTGATTGGCGACTCCGAAGCCCTAGCATCTTATCTGGCTGCTAGTTAGGTTTGTTGGTGGGTGCGCAGTGCCAGCCCGCGTCTTGGTGAGCACTTTTGCCCGCCTAGGGCGAAGCCTGACGGCATATAACTTATGGGTGATTATCTAATATTTACTGCCGTCAGGCGAGAGCCCCTACGGTAATCACTGATGACAAAACAAAGATTTAACGATCTCGCCCGCTACGAAATTTCAACGGTTTGAGGGTCTTCTTCACCACCTTGACAGGGCTGTTGCGCAGTGCGCACCTTACCAGTATTTTTAGGGTGCGCACTGCGCACCTTAGTTGTTAATTGTATAAATAGCTACTCAAAGTTACCCTTAGTCGTGCCATTGAACGGATAGATAGAGAGTTCGATCGCAATTTCTCGATCTCGATCGCTCGATCGATCCCTTGTCGTGCAACAATTATCTACTAAGTAATGTTAAAAAAGTAATAAATGGGAGTAACCGATCGTGGATTTAAGTCTCGTAGCGTCAAATCTCTTAAATCCGCCTGTATTAGCTTTTTTCATGGGACTGCTGGCAGTTTTTCTCAAATCTGATTTAGAAATCCCGGCACCCATCCCCAAACTATTTTCGCTGTACCTGCTGTTTGCGATCGGATTTAAAGGCGGCGTCGAACTGGCTAAAAGCGGTTTTAACCAGCAAGTCGCGTTGACAATTCTGGCAGCGATGTTAATGTCAGCACTTGTACCAATCTATACTTTCTTTATACTGAAGATCAAACTAGATTCCTACAATGCTGCTGCGATCGCAGCGACCTACGGTTCCATCAGTGCGGTAACATTTATCACCGCAACTTCTTTCCTCACAGAACAGGGAATCGACTTTGATGGCTACATGGTAGCAGCCCTAGCATTAATGGAATCGCCAGCAATTATAGTCGGCCTAGTTCTGGTCAGTATCTTCGGCGGCGAAGAAGGAAAACGCGATATAGTTTGGTTAGAAGTGCTACAAGAAGCCTTCCTCAACAGCTCTGTATTTCTGCTCATTGGTAGCCTAGTTATGGGCATACTAACAGGAGAACACGGTTGGACAGTCCTCAGCCCTTTTACCCAAGATTTGTTTTACGGCGTTCTGACTTTTTTCTTGTTAGACATGGGACTGGTTGCAGCTAGCAGAATTAGAGACTTGCAAGAAGCAGGAGTTTTTCTGATCGGCTTTGCAATCCTAATTCCGATAGTTAACGCCGGGATTGGTTTGGTAATAGCAAAATTAATCGGAATGCCACAGGGAGATTCTCTGCTGTTTGCTGTATTGTGCGCAAGTGCTTCTTACATAGCAGTTCCCGCAGCCATGCGGTTAACTGTTCCCGAAGCTAACCCAAGTCTTTACATTTCAACTGCCTTAGCAGTGACGTTTCCATTTAACATCATTGTAGGCATTCCCATGTATCTATACGGAATCAATATGTTTTGGAGGTGAGATGATGGATGCAGTCAAAAGGATAGAAATCATAGCTCATTCAGTGGAGCTGGGAAAGATTTTAGATGGTTTAGACAAAGCTGGCGTTCCGGGTTATTCGGTGATTCGTGATGTCGCTGGAAAAAGCACCAGGGATCATGTTTCCCGCAATTCATCAATGACTATGCTGGATAACATTTATGTCCTGGCTTTTTGCAATCCGGATCAAGTATCTGCCGTTGCAGAAAATATTAGACCAGTTCTAAATAAGTTTGGCGGGTCGTGTTTTATTTCGGATGCGGTAGAACTATTAACTACTAAGTGTGTTGGGTAGAAAGTCAGTTGACAGTATATTTAGGTTGGGTTGAGGTCACGAAACCCAACTCTTCATTTAAGATAGGGTGTTGCTTTTGTTGACGCTCACCCTGTTTGCAGGTGCACTCGCTACGAAATTGTCGATATTATTTAGGATTTTCGAGTCGCGACGCACCCTACAGCTACTGTTACACGATTTTTGATGAAGTTGATGCTCACCCTGTTTGTAAGGTGCACTCGCTACGAGATTGTCGAGATTATTTAGGATTTTCGATCGCGACGCACCCTACAGCTACTGTTGCACGATTTTTGAGAATTAGTATAAATTTAGGATTTATTGCTTTTGTAGTTTGAGGACAATAGATAATTATTAAGAGATAGAAAAGAATAAGTTGCACAAATCAGCAGCCATGCTAAGTTCTAATGCACAAGTGGCGATCGTCTTTGAGGGCTTCGCTAAAGCGCGATGATCGAATAGCGATTTTTTTAAGAGGAGTTTAAATCATGGCTACCCTAAAGGTTGGCATCAACGGATTTGGTCGCATTGGACGGCTAGTCATGCGTGCCGGCATCAAAAACCCCAACATCGAATTTGTTGGAATTAACGACTTGGTTTCGCCAGATAACCTCGCTTATCTTTTCAAATATGACTCAACCCACGGCATTTACGACGGCGAAGTTGAAGCCAAATCAGATGGTATAGTCGTTGACGGACATCATATCCCCTGCACCTCGATGAGAAATCCGGCGGAACTGCCTTGGAGTAAAAGGAGTGCAGATTATGTTGTAGAATCTACTGGATTGTTTACCGATTTGGAAGGCGCGTCAAAACACTTGAGTGCCGGAGCAAAACGGGTAATACTTTCAGCACCTACAAAAGATCCTGACAAAGTAGCAACATATCTAGTAGGCGTCAACCACCACAACTTCGATCCGGCAAAAGATACTGTTGTTTCTAATGCTAGCTGCACTACAAATTGTTTAGCACCTATTGCCAAAGTTATCAATGATAATTTCGGTTTGGAAGAAGGTTTAATGACTACAGTTCACGCGATGACCGCTACTCAACCTACTGTAGACGGCCCTAGCCAAAAAGACTGGCGGGGAGGACGAGGTGCTGGTCAAAATATTATTCCATCTTCTACTGGTGCGGCAAAAGCTGTTACTTTGGTACTGCCAGAATTGAAAGGAAAATTGACTGGTATGGCTTTGCGGGTACCAACTCCAGATGTGTCGGTAGTCGATCTTACTTTTAAAACTAGCAAAGAAACTAGCTACAAAGAGATTTGCGAGGCTATGAAAAAAGCTGCTGAGGGTGAATTGAAAGGCATTCTCGGCTATACTGAAGATGCGGTAGTTTCGACGGATTTTCGGGGTGACTCTCGATCGAGCATTTTTGATGCAGGTGCGGGAATTGAACTCAATTCTAAGTTTTTTAAGGTCGTTTCTTGGTACGATAACGAGTGGGGTTATTCTTGTCGGGCGATCGACTTGATGTTGTCGATGGCTGAAAAAGACGGAATTTTGGGCAAGTAATATAGCTAATTCGTTGATTTTTTTTGTGGGTAGCATTTGGGCTGCTAGAAGCTCACCCACAAGCAAATTTCTTTGATTCTTTGTGGAACGGGCATCTTGCCCGTTCTTGAAAATGCTACCTGATATGAGTTAGACTTTTTTTGTTTCCGATCGAATCCCAATTATGTCTGAATTGTCGCCTCTCAATCACGAAACTATTTGGGCTATCCTCAACGAAGAAATCGACGATGCCACTGTCAACCGATTGGTTTGGCACTATCTGGGCTACCGATGCGATGCAGAGACTGGCAAGTGGAATAATGCTGATGTTGTGGCCCAGTGGCGGGAAGAGTATCCCGAACCACCGGATTTTATTGATTCTCGGCCTGCCACGGTGAAATTGACTCGATCGATCCCTCAAGAAAACAAGCAGTTGCTGAAGGAAAAATTGGGGTTTAAAGGTTATAAAATTGGGGAGTTCGGGCCGAGGCAAACTCGCAGGGCGACGGTGGCTAATTGGTTGATGAGTTATCTCGAAGGTGGGGGAAAATAAATGATACCAAATCTGGATCTGATCAACCGCAGATGACGCAGAGGACGCAGATTCAGAGAAGAGAAGAGAGAGAGATGAATAATACCAAATCCGGGTTTCCCATCCCCGTTATAATTGGTATGGTGCGTCGCTATGAGATCTCCCAATAGCAACGAGAGTTGTTCGTAGCGACGCACCCTACATTTACTACATTTACGAGATTATAAAAGGGGTAAGTTACCCGGATTTGGTATAA
>JAAUPI010000106.1 GCA_012035135.1 Microcoleus sp. CSU_2_2 | reverse complement strand
GGAATGTTAGTTAACTCTTTGCGATCGCCGATTCCGAGAAAAATCGCGATCGGCATCGATTGCAGGGCAAGTAAAGATCGGTTTTTTTCACCTGCTTTCGCCTCAGTGCGATCGCTGGGAATAAATAAATCATGTCCAGTTAACCAGCACAGCGTTACCAAGGATTTGAGATAAGTACGGTTCTCAAATAGGGCGAGATTTCCTCTCAATTCCATTACCTCTCGCTGGGTAATCTGCGAGATACTTTGAACTACTTCTGTGACGATCGCACCTTTTGATGCCTGAATGGGAACTATTCGTAATTCATCGCCCCGTAACCGCCCTGCGATCGATCGGAGTGTCGCTAAATGGGCGCAATCGCTGATTAAATTGACGCTTGTTTCCTGTTTTAATGGCACCAAAATCTGAGGTAAAGAAGAATTAGGAAACAACAGGCGGTTTGCGATTAGCGGAGGTACAACTAAAGGACTTTGCCAATCCATACCGATCGCCAAATTAGCATCATGAATTGTCTGCAATAAGCCATAGCGCCATAGAGGATGTTCCGGATCGGCGAATGTCAAAATTTCTTCGGGTTTTTCCCATAATTTTTGCGCCAATGCTAGCGTCGGCTGAGTGGCATTGGAGTCATTCAAAACCGCAGAAATCACCTCGCTTGCAGCATTATCGAAACAGACGATCGCACCTAATGCCAGCAGAAAAATCGAGACTTCATCCAACGCCAATGTATCAACAACCCAGCTAAAAGAACCCCGCACCACAGGATAATTTTTTGGTCGATCGACAGTTAGTTTGTCGCTGAGATATTTAGCAGTCGGATCGCTTTGATAAAACTGACATTTTTCTTCCCAATAGCGACTCAGATCCAGCGCTTCGGTCAATTTATTTGTCAGGGGAGGTAGCGAAGCCGACGACGCGAAAGTTATGTTTTCCTGTAAATGCCAGCGCCAACAAATTTCGCGCCGCAACCGCACCGTAACTTGCCACAACCAGTAATTTGCCAGCACATCTTTGGTCTGCAAACTAGGCGAAAAAGTAATAACTTCTTGTCGGTTACTGATTGCGTTCATGTAATAATCACCTCCGGGCTGTTTTGCGCTTGTTGACCATTTACCCGCAGAATAACGCGATAGTTTCCCGGTGAAGTATCTGTAACCTGAACTCGCAATTGCGTTTGGGCGGGAGGCGCTGGTGCAATCTCCACAAACTCATCAAAAACCCTGACTGTTTTGCCATTTTGGTAAAGTGCGACGAAAACATCATCGCTGGCTGTTCCTAGTAGAAAACCCTCTAAATTAAGATTGCTGAGAGAGAAGGTTGCACCAGTAACAACGGGTAACAGACTAACGACTAATAAATTGCTCGATCGAACTTTTCCGTTAGTCAATCTTTCCTCGACGCGAACCGGATGGCTGCCCGCAGAAATCGCGCTACCATTCCTAATGTTGTTGTTCAACTCGCACTTCAAAATATCTGGCGACTTGGCAACAATTGTCAGTTCCACCGCACCTAAAAAAACAGTTAAATTAGATAAAGCTAAATTATTTCCCCTAATGCTGAGGATCGATGATTGTGGGGGAAGTGGAGGAACAATTTTTATAGGGGCGATCGCATCAATTTTCGGCCCCATAGAAGGCAGTACGGGAATTTGAATTCCCTTCGCACCGATAATCGTATCGTTAACATAATCGACACCCACCAGTAGCGAATAGGAAGACGATTCACCCGTCGCAATCATCACCGGACGTACTTCAAAAGCAACGGAACAGCGATATTTCTCATCGGGCCCCTGCATCAACTTAGAAATCAGTTCCGAAGAGGTGGAATCGAAGGTAATTTTTAATGCTTCAGGATTGGGATTGAGTGCTTCAAACACATCTGCTGGCAAACTACTTAACCGTAAGAATGACAATTCTTGAAGAACGCGCATTCCTTCTCCTAAGTATTGGTGCGACTCAATACTATCGCTGTCTCCCGCTTCGTCAAAGGCAGTTAGTAAATACTTCAGAACCAGCCACAGAGGAGTTGATTGACCGGGGTCGATCGATCGATTTCTCAGATGGGGATCGAGCTGAATTTCATAAAGAAATAGATTTAATCGGGGATTAGTTATGCCTTCACCCGACATTTCCGGTTTGCCAATTCTGACATTGCCAACCGTACCTGCTAAACGCGCTAACAGTCGATCGCGCAGCAGTTGACTAACTGCCCCTATTGCTTTTCCAGTATCTGCAAGTGCCACGATCGCAAATCTCCTAACTAACGAATATAGTGTCGGCTGAGTCGAGAATTTTGGCTAACGGATTTGACCTCCTGTTGGGATTTTATGGGTGGTAAGGGTGGCTTTTTTACCTCCGATTGAGGTGCTTCAACGGTTAAACTAATTGTGCCGATCGACAGCACAAAATTCTGATTTTTTTGAGTTTGGAAATTGGGAATGGGTAATTGGTAATTGGGAATGGGTAATTGGGAATTGGGATTTTCTGCTGGTGTTTCTGCTACCCATTCCAGAACGGTTTGTAAATTCACTTGACGGGTTGGAGGCAAGTTAGGTTCTTTGAGAATTTCGATGGTTTGGCGATCGGGTAGCGAGCGGTTGGCGCTTGGCAAACCTTCAGGAAAATCGCGTTGTTGGAGATGTTTTGACAATGCAAGTTCTGGCCATTTCTTGGGGAATAACGGCACTGCACCCGCTGTTTCTAAAACTGCATGATTTCTGCGGTTTTCCAAAGTTCGATCGGAGTCTTCTCGATTATCGAACTTTGGCAATTCCGGGAAAAATTCGGGAGCGATCGCATTTTGAGATGACGTAATTTGTACGGAAAAACTTTCTACCTGTTCCTCTTGATTTTTTGGATTTTGTGCCTCCAAAATAGGTAATGATGATTCTCTTTGGACTGTGGGAAGTGGAATATGATTTGTGTTCTCAACAGTTGGGCGATTCAAAAGTTGTGAATCAACAATATTCTCATCCTCAACTCTCCGCGTCGGTTTAAGCTCGTTTTCTGGAGTCTCTGTTTGTTCTATTTCCTCCTGATTTTCTTCAATCTGAATCGGTACAATTTCATGCCCAAGCTGAGGCGCGATCGCATCCTGGAATTTCCCACCATCAGACACTTTACCCGTTCCCAGAGCAATCCCAGTTTGTTGAATTAGTCGAGAAAAATAGCCGCTCATCGATAATTTTCCTCCCGATCGATTAGAGCCAAATAATTCGATCGCCGTCCAGGAGGAATAGCGAGAATCTCCGATTCGCTCCAGTGATAATGCGATGCCAAACGATGAATAGTTACCATTAATTGTTGTTGCACTCCATATAATTGTTGAAGCGCCCATGCACCGAGATCGAAATCCTGTAGATTTTCACTGCCACAGTAAGGACAATTCACCTGAAGATTGAAATTGACGAGCGGGTCGAGTTCTTCCATGACTTGATTCAGCGTTTCTATCCAATGCTGTTCTTGGCTATCAACTTGCTGAAAAGTCGATCGTTGTTCCGAAACCAGTAAACTTTGCACCATTGCTATAGTTGCCGAACTTTCATCAGAAAACTGCTGTTTTAGCCATAATCTTTGGTCGTTTCCTGTGGGTTTTCGGAGCAATAATTTTTCAGTTGCGATCGCAATTTCTGTTTCCTGGTTTTCAGATTGCTGCTGTAGTCGAGTGATTTCTACCAGAGGAATCGTAATTTCCATCTGTCGCTGACACTCTAGGTTCGAGCAACGCAGGTTAACATTGATTTTTGAGCTATTGGATAAAGCGGCTAGGGTTAATAGATATTCAATCCGCTTGCCGATTTCCAGATTCCAGAAAAAGGTGCGATCGAGCTTAGTTCCCTCACGGTTGCTGATACAACATTCCAATATCTGCATCTCCAATTCATGGCGGCACATTTGATGAAAATCAATCTCCAAATCTTCCGCCAACCATCCAAACGGACGCAGAAATAATTCGGTTTTCTCTGCATCAATCCCCGAAGCAGATGTTACATTGCTGGTGCTGTTTGATATCAACATAGATGTGAACCTTATATTGTAAGGTGCGTCAGATCCTATATTCCCGATCGTCGTTTGAGAAATTCGTCTGACGCACCCTACGAGTCGATTGGATTGTGATAGTTGCGTCCAGGACTATCTAAGCAGGATTGAGGTAAAAAAATAGGCAACAATAAACACCGAATATCAAACTTATTCAATTCCCAATTCCCAATTCCCAATTCCCAATTACTATTAAGTAAATGAGGGTTCAGTTGGTTCAGTAACTTCAGAATCTCGCTCCCAACCTTCATGCTGAAGCTGAATACTTTGAATCGCGATCGCATTAGCACTAGCATCGAGTTCGGGTAAAGCCGTAAATTCGGAAACCCAACAGCGATAAACTTTATAGGCGATCGCAACTTGACCCGCTTCATTCATCATTTCAATAATGATGTCTTTGCGAAAATCTTTCAGCGAAACCTCTGCACCCAAACCGGAACCGTAATTCCAAATCTTATTTGCCCACTGTTCAAAATCTCGATCGTGCGTGACACCACGTTCGAGGGAAATAGCTTCGTACTTGCTTTGTCCGGGCGATCGGCGCACGGTACTGGGATCGCCTCCCACACGGTGTTCGACCACTTCTGTCGTCCGTTTGAGCGCCCCTACTTTACTAATTCCCGCCACATATCGACCGTCCCATTTGACGCGGAATTTATAGTTTTTATACGGGTCAAATCGCTGGGCATTAACGCTAAATTGAGCCATAAATTTTACTCCTTGGCAATGTTTGAATTCTGTTGCTTCTTCCCTCCAATGGGTGAATCGGTTTTTTACAATTACCGATTACCGATTACCGATTACCCATTACCGATTACCCATTACCGATTACCCATTACCCAATAAAGTTTAGGTAATGATATTGCCAGCAATTTGCTGGAACTTGATAATCACAAACTCGGCAGGTTTGAGAGGGGCAAAGCCAACAATAATGTTAACAATACCGAGATCGATATCGTTCTGAGTTGTCGTCTCCTTATCGCACTTCACAAAATAAGCTTCTCTCGGCGATTTTCCCTGAAAAGCACCCTGGCGGAACAAATTATTCATAAACGCCCCAATATTCAAGCGAATCTGCGCCCAAAGTGGTTCATCATTTGGCTCGAATACCACCCATTGAGTACCGCGATAAAGGCTTTCTTCTAAAAATAGAGCTAGCCTGCGTACAGGGATGTATTTCCACTCCGAAGCGAGTCGATCGGCCCCTTGCAGCGTGCGCGAACCCCAGACAACCCGCCCTACTCCCGGAAACGATCGCAAACAATTAATTCCCAACGGATTCAACTCGCCATTTTCCTTGTCTGTCAGGTTGACACTCAAAGCTGGCACACCATTTAAAGTTGCTTCCAATCCCGCAGGCGCTTTCCAAACACCTCGTTGAGCATCGGTACGCCCAAAAATCCCTGCAATTGCACCGCAAGGCGCAAAGGTTTCAATCTGATTGTCTCGCAAGAGATTAGCTTGCCTGAGACGCGGAAAGAAAATCGCTGCATTTTTGCTAGTTGTTCCTACACCTGCGGCAATCCCTATTTTTGCATCCTCCTTATCATTCCAATCAGAGGGAGGATCGATCAATAGCATCGCCCGATGTTCATCGCAGTAACTCGCGGCGGCTGTAATTAAACCTGTCTCAATATCGCCATCGATAACGTGAGGAGGAATGCACAACAGATTAAAGAGATCTGCTTTTTTCAATGCGTACAAACCTTCCTTATTATCTTCTTTGCCAACACCGATAAAATCATCGTCTTCCAGGGTTTCTCCATCAGAAGCTAGACCAGTCGCGTCTACTGAACTATTAGTGGGAATAAGATTATCCCCCCACAACGCTTCTCCCGGTAGCGGATTAGGATGATCGGTTGGTATCGTTCCTGGCAGACTATTGACACGAACCAGACGTGACTCATTTGCTAGAACATTACTCACTTGTCGCGGACTGTTTACGACGGAAACATTGCGAAACTCCTCAGTCACTCCAGTTTTGGGATCGCGAACCGCGAGGTTAAACAAATCACCAACTACGAGATCGTAGCGCTCTGCTACTTCTGGCGATACATCATAGTCTATGCGAGCACGCAAAAAGTTTCCCCAACTTCCGGGAGCAGCAGCTTCGAGGATCAGACTGTTAGCGTTTATAATCGCTTGGGATAATTCACCTGCTTGTGGATGGTAGAGACGCACAATAATTGCCTGACTTCCACCATTGAGGTAGAAATCGCGCACCGCATAACTCATGCTGCTTTCCACCCACAATCCGCCGAAAATCCGCTCGTAATCTCCGTAGCTATTAATCGTAATTGGATCGTTTACAGGCCCGCGTAAAGCACGTCCGATGAAAGCAGTAATCGAAGTAGCAACCCCCGTAATAGTACGAACGCCACTGGGAATTTCTTCAATATAAACGCCTGGATAAGTGGGAGTGATGGGCATAATTCATTCCTCTTGTTGGCATGGATTTAGACAGATTTAGACATATCGAAGCTTTAAGGTGTTGGTGTTGCATCCCGTCCGACGAGAATTTCGATCGCAGCATCTTTGTTAGTAGTGCCTACTGAATAATCATTTTTGAATTGGATGACTTTTGGAGCAATACCAAATACAGAGACTCCTCCTGTTCCCAGATAAAGATGGAAGGCGCGATCGAGTTTAATTCTCTCTGAAGCTGGAAAATTAATAGCTGCCCCATCATTAACCACATAGGTTAGCTTTTCGTCAGCTAAACTTGATTTAATTAGCAAAAAGTTAACCTGCCCCACACCTCCAGGTTGAACTGAAACATCTAGTGTGTCACCAGGTTTAACTTGGACTTCGATTTTGTCGTAAGCTTCTACAGATATGGGTTGGGAAATGAGAGCTTGAGGCCCTCCAACGACTTGAACGTTCAATGCTAAGTTGATAGTTGCCATAGGATTTATGTTGAATCAAGAATTCTTCAAGTAAACAGGAGATACAACTGGGAAAAAATGGGCGATCGCCGGAATCAAAAATTTATCTGCTAACGATTTTTTCAGAAAAGCTCATGTTTCAGATCGTGCTGAGATCTGGTTTGTGTAGGCTGGATTAATACAAAAAAATCTCACATCGATCGACTGTCAAACTCGTTGCTCGATCGAGCAGATATGAGATCTTTCTTTGGCTCTAGTAGATACAACTAAAAATACTGTCCCTTTTGGACAAGACTATACCATCGCGAACAGCTATTGTTCTAGGATATAACAGGAAAAATGAAACGATCGCCGAATGTGTAGCAATAGTTGCAAAACTTAAAGTTCCTTCATCCAACTTGCATCAGATTTTATTTTTAACTAAAGAGAACAACGGAGCGAAGAAGAGATCGCATCTGTCGTCAATCAGTAGAATTTGATCGCGCTAAATACTTGCTCGCACATTCGATCGACTAATCGGCTAAATTTACAACAAATTCCACTTTGATGAAATACACCCGTCAAGCGATCGATTACCGTAGGGACACGGCACTGCCCAATAACGGAAATCGATTGAAGCAGAGTTTCCATATTTTATGCTAGTAATTGTATTCGTAGGGTGCGTCGCATCAACAATCTGCAAATAAAATCGACAATTTCACAGCGACGCACCGCGAGAATCAGTCAGGTGCGTCGCCATCTCAAATCTGCAAATCCCATCGAAAATCTGACAGCGACGCACCCTACAATAACGGAAATCGATTGAAGCAAAGTTTCCATATTTTATGCTAGTAATTGTATTCGTAGGGTGCGTCGCATCAACAATCTGCAAATAAAATCGACAATTTCACAGCGACGCACCGCGAGAATCAGTCAGGTGCGTCGCCATCTAAAATCTGCCAAATCCCATCGAAAATCTGACAGCGACGCACCCTACAATAACGGAAATCGATTGAAGTAAAGTTTCCATATTTTATGGTAGTAATTGTAGTCGTAGGGTGCGTCGCATCAACAATCTGCAAATAAAATCGACAATTTCACAGCGACGCACCACATAATAGTCAGGTGCGTCGCCATCTCAAATCTGCAAATCCCATCGAAAATCTGACAGCGACGCACCCTACAATAACGGAAATCGATTGAAGCAAAGTTTCCATATTTTACTCTGTAATTTTCTAATTTATTTTCCATTGCCCGATCGCCCGTCCTTAATAAACGTTAATATTCAGATATATGGGCGATCGTGCCATTCAACGCCGCACAGCCCCAATCTGAATGCCAAACAACTTGAAATTAATGTCCGATCCGTGGGAATATTAAGAAAATATTAAGTTATGCGACGCGATCGCAAACAAAACTTCCCGCACAAACTGTCCCGCTAACCCACCGTTCCCATTAGGAGCCCACCCATCTATGATTCCCAACCATTCCTTCGCGGCTGACGAGCATTCTAGCAAACCCGACAAGCCCGAGGAAGCTTGCGGCGTTTTCGGTATCTACGCACCGGGTGAAGATGTCGCCAAGTTGACCTATTTTGGTTTGTATGCCTTGCAGCACCGAGGCCAGGAATCCGCAGGAATTGCCACCTTTGAGGGTGAAAAAGTACACCTGCACAAAGACATGGGACTCGTTTCCCAAGTCTTCAATGAATCCAGTTTAGGTCACTTGCCCGGTAATTTAGCCGTAGGTCACACTCGCTACTCTACAACCGGCTCGTCGCGGGTGATCAACGCTCAACCTGTGGTTGTCGAAACTCGGTTGGGAAGTCTGGCTCTAGCACATAATGGGAATCTTGTCAATACTAAAGAATTGCGGGAAGAATTGTTGTCTCGGAATTGCGAGTTTGCGAGTACAACAGATTCAGAGGCGATCGCAGTGGCGATTGGCTCCGAGGTAGACAAGGGCAAAGATTGGCTCGAAGCAGCCATCAGTGCCTTTGGGATGTGCCAAGGAGCCTTTAGTTTGACGATCGCGACTCCCCAAGGCGTGATGGGAGTCCGCGACCCCCACGGAGTCCGCCCCCTGGTAATTGGCACTCTTCCCACAAATCCGATACGGTACGTTTTGGCATCGGAAACTTGCGGGTTAGATATTATTGGTGCTGAATTTTTGCGGGATGTAGAACCGGGAGAATTAGTTTGGATTACAGAGGAAGGTATGGCTTCTTTCCACTGGAGTCAACAACAAAAACGCAAACTTTGCATCTTTGAAATGATCTATTTTGCTCGACCAGATAGCACGATGGAAGGTGAAAGTTTGTACAGCTATCGACTACGAATCGGGCGTTTCTTGGCACAGGAATCTCCGGCTGATGCTGATATAGTTATCGGCGTTCCTGATTCTGGAATTCCAGCGGCGATCGGCTTTTCTCAAGCTTCCGGCATTCCCTACGCCGAAGGATTGATTAAAAATCGCTACGTCGGACGCACTTTTATTCAGCCGACTCAGACAATGCGGGAGTCGGGAATCCGCATGAAACTCAACCCTCTGCGAGATGTGTTGGAAGGGAAACGGGTAATTATTATCGATGATTCGATCGTCCGAGGCACTACTAGTCGCAAAATTGTCAAAGCCTTGCGGGATGCAGGTGCAACCGCAGTTCACATGAGAATCTCCTCGCCACCGGTGACTCATCCCTGTTTCTACGGCATCGATACTGACAATCAAGATCAGTTGATTGCTGCTACTAAGTCTGTCGCAGAAATAGCGGCTCAAATTGAAGTGGATTCTCTGGCTTTCTTGAGTTGGGAAGGAATGCTCAGGGCGACTAATGAAGATCCGCACAGTTTTTGTTCTGCGTGTTTTACCGGCGATTATCCGATCGAAGTGCCGGAACTCGTGAAGCGGGCTAAGTTGATTTTAGAAAAAGCTGCAACTTAAATAGTTGAGTGTTGACCCTTCGACTACGCGAGCGGGTAGGGGCGGTGCCTGTGAGTGCGGGCCCTGTTAGTTGACAGTTGTCAGTTGTCAGTTTCAATTACCCAATTCCCCCCAAGGGGGGCGAGGGGTGAGGGGGGTCCCATTCCCCATTCCCTCTTCTATAACTTCTTGCCAGAGTGTGTGTCGAAATGTTAAATTAACTTGGCTCTGCCATTTGCAGACTGGAAGCTTTGCTTCCAAAACTGCACCCTCAACTAGAAACCGTATTTCAGACTTCCAACTGGCACATGGGATTTTTTTCAGATAACAGGGTCGATCGCACTAATTTTCCGCCGATCAGCATTCCACAAGGCACTGGGCTGGAGAATCGCTAATCGGCTGTTAATGGGAACTAAATAACTTTATTGACCTTTGCTGAGTAAAAATTCTGGCTCGCAAGAGCCCCTAGCGACTGCTAAAAGGCGGAATACGGATTCTCAAGTCAGCTTAAATCGGAAACTTCGTGCAATTAAATACAGTTCTCAATCAGCCGAGCGATAAAAGCTCATCCTCTCGTACCACAGAGTTACCTTTTACTCTTGCTGATATCAAATCAGCCATTCCAGCTCATTGTTTTGAGCCTTCGGCTTGGAAATCTTTGTCTTACTTCTTTTTGGATCTCGGAATCATTGCGGGTTTGTATGCGATCGCCTATACCCTTGATTCCTGGTTCTTTTATCCCATATTCTGGTTGATGCAGGGAACCATGTTTTGGGCATTGTTTGTCGTCGGCCACGACTGCGGACATGGTTCTTTCTCCAAGAGCAAATGGCTCAACAATCTGATCGGGCATCTTTCCCACGCCCCAATTCTCGTCCCCTTCCACGGTTGGCGGATTAGCCACAGAACCCACCACGCCAATACCGGCAGCTTAGATACTGATGAAAGCTGGTATCCAGTGTCGGAGAGCAAGTACGAGCAAATGCCCTGGTATGAAAAGCTGGGACGCTTTTATTTGATGTTATTTGCCTATCCAATTTACCTGTTTCGTCGATCGCCCGATCGGGTAGGTTCTCACTTCATGCCCGCTAGCCCCATTTTCCGTCCTTCCGAAAAATGGGACGTGTTAACCAGCACGGCATCCTTAATCGTGATGGTAGGCTTTTTAGGCGCGCTCACCTATCAGTTTGGCTGGCTGTTTTTACTCAAGTTCTACTTGGTTCCCTATGTAATTTTCGTGATGTGGCTGGATTTGGTAACATTCCTGCACCACACTGAGGCAGATATTCCTTGGTATCGCGGTGATGATTGGTATTTCTTGAAAGGTGCGTTATCGACGATCGATCGCGATTATGGCATCATCAATTCCATCCATCACGACATCGGCACCCACGTCGCCCACCACATTTTCTCGACGATGCCACACTATCACTTGAAGGAAGCAACAGAAGCCATCAAGCCAGTGTTGGGCGATTATTATCGCAAGTCAAGCGATCCGATTTGGAAGAGCTTTATTCGCTCTTATTGGGATTGTCATTTTGTTTCCGATACAGGCTCAAAAGTTTACTACGAATCGCCTAACACTCGGCGTTCTAATTGAGTTAGCAAGTTAACTTAAAACTTTTTCTACTCAAAACCCGGTTTTCTTGAAAAACCGGGTTTCTTTTATTATATCAAATCCGGTAGCATTAGTCTAAATTACCCACCGCTTTTATTGTTTCAGCTTCTATTACTGATTCTCTGATTTCTATTTCGCCGTTTATTTGATATTTTATTGTTTCTGGATTGGTGTTTTTGGGGCTGTTTTTTTGTTATTTGAGGGCTTTTTTTCGGCACTCAATTTCTGTAATTTTGTGATATTTCCATGAGTCTGATAGCTGGTTTATTGCTATTTCTGCATCGGATTGACAAGATATGCTAAGTTATAATTTAGTTTAGATAATTTTGCCACAGGGTCATGGTATCAAAGTACATTTTGCTGATGCTGTACAGCGCTCTGATAGTTGCTCAATTTGCACCTAAAGCTGTAGCCAATGCTAACAGTATTTTTACTCCTCAAGTCGAGGAAAATGCTACTGTCAAAACAGAGGGGGAAGAAAACTTTTCCGAAGCAGGAAGCGATGAAAGATCGGCGCCAATTATCAGCGGACAGATCCTAGAATCTAGTGATAGAACAGAAGCAAAACCCAAAGACAGTTGTCCCCGGCCCGCGCAACCGACAGCAGCAATGACTGAGTACATCCTGCCTGTTCCAGTCAAAGTATCTGGCAGTATGATTTCGATAAAAATTACTGAGATTACCGCATTCAGTCAAGCTCAAATTGATGCGGAAATTAGCCCGATCGCTCAGCGGTTTATCGATCGCGAAATTACTCATAATGAATTTATCGAATTTTTGAAAGAAGCAGTAAATAAAATTACTCAACTCTATCGAAATAACGGCTATATCTATGCGGAAGCTCGACCAGTAAGTACGCCCATCACAGATGGCAGTTCTGTTGAAATTAGCGTAAGTGAAGGCAGAATTTCAGAAGTAATTATTCAAGGCAGACAGAGGTTGAACCTGTCTTATATTTGCAGTAGAATAGAGGGTGGTACAGGCTCTCCTTTTAGTACGGTAGAACTCGAAGAAAAATTAAGGTTGCTGCGTTTAGACCCGCTTTTAGAAAGCGTGCAGGCAAATTTGCAACTAGGTATTGAAAACAAAAAGACTTTGACTGTCAATGTCAAAGAAGCCAAACCCTTCGCAGCTAGTGTCAGTTTTGACAACTACTTTCCTCCCAGTGTTGGATCGGAACGAGTTGGAATTAATCTCCGATATCAGAATTTAACTGGAATCGGAGATGAGATTGTAGGTGCTTATTTCCGAACGACATCGGGAGGTGCTGAGGTTTTAGATTTGAGTTATCGATTGCCGGTGAATCCGAGCAATGGAACTTTGCAAGGGAGAGTAGCGGTTAATCAAAACAAAATTACTCAATCAGATTTTGAGGATTTGGGAATTAGGGGAGATACAAAATTGTATCAATTCATTTACCGTCAGCCAATTGTGCGATCGACCGAGCGCGAATTTGCTGTAATTGGGGGTTTCACCCATCAAGACGGTCAAACATTTATTTTTGACCAAACACCAGTTCCTTTTGGGATTGGCCCGGACGAAAAAGGAGTCAGCCGCACGAGTGTAATTCTGTTCGGACAAGACTATGTTAGCCGGAGTGCTAGCGGTTCTTGGTCAGTGCGATCGCAATTTAACTTGGGCACGGGTTTATTTGATGCCACAACTAACAATTCTCCCATTCCCGACGGACATTTTTTCAAATGGAATGGTCAAGTACAACGAGTACAGCAACTCGATCGCAATAATTTATTAATCCTACAAACCGATTTGCAGCTAACTCCAAACAGCCTGTTACCATCCCAGCAATTCGTCATTGGTGGCGTTCAATCTGTACGCGGTTACCGACAAAACGCGCGGGCTGGAGATAACGGATTTCGGTTATCAGCAGAAAACAGAATTGCCGTGCGGCGGAATGCTGCGGGAACTCCCATAATTCAACTTGCACCGTTTGTAGAATTAGGAACTGTTTGGAATACAGCTAATAACCCCAATCAGTTACCAAGACAGACATTTTTAATCGGCAGCGGTTTAGGAATTATTTGGCAACCGTTTTTGGGAATTGACGGTTTGAATATCAGAATTGACTTGGGAATGCCATTAATTAATTTGGGCGATCGGGGTAACAATCTGCAAGAAAAAAGTTTGTATGTTGGTGTAGGATACACAATTAAATAGACAGCCAAAATCGTTTTTAGGTGACGATCGTCGCAGCCGCGTTCCTCCCCAGCCTTGAAAGGCGGGGCTTCCCGCTTGTCTTTGGCTAAATTTTTCCCCAATATTTATTAACTGCTACTGCCGCACCGGAACTTGACATTTTGCCAAATAAGTCTTAATTTCTCCGACACTTAACTGACCAAAATGCAACAGGGAAGCCAACAGTGCAGCTTCTGCTTTGCCCTCAGTCACGGCTTCGTAGATGTGGTGGCAGTTGCCTGCGCCGCCGGAAGCAATGACGGGAATTTCGACTATTTCAGCGATACTTCGGGTTAATGCCAAGTCGTAGCCCGCTTGAGTGCCGTCAGAGTCCATGCTTGTCACCAGCAGTTCGCCAGCGCCCCGTTGTTCGGCTTCTTTTGCCCAGACGATCGCATCTTTGCCCGTATTTTCTCGCCCTCCGCGCACGTATACGTCCCAACCAGGATGATCGGCGTCTTGCCGTTTGCGGGCGTCGATCGCCACTACAATGCACTGATTGCCAAATCGATCGCTCGCCTTGTCAATCAAACTTGGATCGCGCACCGCCGCCGAATTAATGCTGACTTTATCAGCCCCCGCCCTCAACAAACTTCTGATCGTGTCTAAGGATTGGATGCCACCGCCCACCGTCAAAGGGATAAAAACTCGATCGGCTGTCCGGTACACCACATCGATCATAATATCCCGATCTTCGTGAGTCGCCGTAATGTCCAGAAACACCAACTCATCCGCCCCCGCATCATTGTAAACCTGAGCCATTTCGACGGGATCGCCAGCATCCAGAAGGTTGACAAAATTGACACCTTTGACCACACGGCCAGCTTTCACATCCAGACAAGGCAAGATTCTTTTCGACAACATAAAATTTTCTGGTTCCCAATTAATTGACCGCAGTAGCTAGGAAAAGACTTTGGTACTATCTTCAAAAAGATTAACTTAACTTGGTGTGTGGTCGTTAACTGGCAAATCCGGCAGCCTGAGAGTTATGCTTGAGGAAGAGGGTTTCAACCGCCTTGAATATTTCTTGAAAAACTCCGGTTGCCAATTCAAAATGAAGTATAATAAGTCAGCGGTAAAGCGCATTAAAAAGCGAAGTAGGTCAAGCGGAGAACTCACGAGCCGGAACCCTGGTAGCAAATCCTAAATCTTGTAAAAACCGAGAGTAAAGAGAAGATTTCATAAATCCTTTCAAACGCGGTCGGGCAGTCCGTGTAGGCTTGTGGACGTATCCAAACGGGGAGGGCTAAATACTTGTATTTAATTCTCTAGGGAGGACGGATGAAGCAAGAATCCCCCGGCTTTTAGCTCTGGGGAGTGTCCATGGATGTTGTTTCTAGGACTGTGGTGACGAGTGCAACCCAATCCACATATGGTACTTCGCACAGAAAGCGGCAATCGCTACTTGCCGCTCTCTGGCAGCAATTGCTGGACAGTAGGGCGGAGCGATGACAATAATTTTGTATTGACCGATCGCTGGATTTCCCGAAATCACGCGATGTTACAGCAAATGGAAACAGGAGATTTCTACCTGATCGATTTGGGCAGTCGTAATGGTTCCTTTGTCAACGGACGGCGGGTCAGCATTCCTGTTACCCTGAGAAATGGCGATCGGGTGACTTTCGGTCAAACCGAATTGGAATTTTACAACCCAAGCGCCAGCCGCCGGCTCGATCGAGTACACGATACAAACTCTGAAGATTTTACAGCGACTTTGACTGTTCGCAGTCTGATTAGCGTGATGGTTATGGACATCCGAGACTTTACAGTCTTGACTCGGCAGCTAGACGAAACCATCCTCTCTGAAGTTATCGGCAGTTGGTTCCGCAAAGCAGGACAGATTATTCGCCAACACGGCAGTTGGGTGGACAAATACATCGGCGATGCCATCATGGCCGTCTGGTTTCACAAACCCAATGGTGTCAGCAGCGAGGAAATGATGATGATTTGCGAAGCTTTGAGCCAATTGCACAAGGCAACGGACGAACTCAGCAGTCGCTACCCCCTGCCTTTTCCGTTGCGAGTCGGTGCAGGAATTAACACTGGTTATGCAATGGTGGGAAATTCTGGCAGCAGCGATCGATCGGACTACACAGCCCTGGGAGATACTGTAAATGCAGCATTTCGCCTCGAATCTTGTACCAAGGAACTCGGCAAGGATATCGCTGTGGGAGAAACAACCTACAAATACCTTACCGAATTGGGTGCTGAAGAAGCTTTTGAGCAGTACACCGTTGCTTTGAAGGGTTACGACACTCCCAGCGTGACCTATGGCGCTACCTATGCTGACTTAAATACTTTTCTCAAAGCTAGTCGCAAGAGTTAAGGAAGCGTTTTTGCTTCAGGCCCGCGACCGATTTCTTGCAAAAACTGCATAGGCGAGATGGTAGTCTCTAAATAAATAATGCTGTGTATTAAATTGGGAGACAAAACTTCATGAAACGATTGGGTCGTCTATTGGCAGTATTGGGCTTATTGCTGGGCTGCTTTGCATGGGCAGGAGACCAAAGCGCGATCGCGTCTTCTCTGAGCCGCATGACATTGCCATCATCTTCGGTCATCGCCGCCGTTGATGCCTCGTCTAGAACCAATCGCGCCGACGAAAAGCTGGCCACAGAATACGGCAAAAAACTTGACTTGAACAACAGCGCCGTTCGGGACTTTCGGGACTATCGAGGGATGTATCCCACTTTGGCTGGACTAATTATTAAGAATGCTCCTTACGAAAAAGTTGAGGACGTACTCAAAATTTCCAACTTGACTGAAGCTCAGAAAAAGTTGCTGCAAGCCAACATGGACAAATTCACAATAACTGATGTTGAATCAGTCTTTATTGAAGGAGACACCAGGCTGAACAATGGTCTCTATGACTAAATAGCACTGGTTCTCATCTGAAAGCAGAAGGCAGAAGGCAGAAGGCAGAAGGCAGAAAGAAAAGATCTTTTTCTGGATGCTCATGAATTCTGCCTTTAATTTTTCAGGAGCTAAAATTTAAAATTTCAAATCGCCTGACTGCTTAGCATAGCCACCCTTGGCGGTTAGCACCTTTTAAATTTCTCAAATTATTGATTTTATTTGGATCTTCCTTCTTCCTTCTGGTATTGGTATATGATTGAAACATTTGACGTATTGGTTGTAGGTGCGGGCGCGGCTGGTTTGTACACGGCACTTTGCCTCCCAGAACATTTGCAGGTGGGCTTGATTAATAAAAATACCCTACCTGTTTCTGCTAGCGATTGGGCCCAAGGGGGAATTGCTGCCGCGATCGCCCCTGAAGATTCGGCAGAACTACACGTTCAGGATACGCTAGTGGCGGGAGCTGGTCTTTGCGAAGTAGATGCGGTACAATTTTTAGTCGAGGAAGCCCCGGCTTGTATAGACTCTCTGGTTAAAATGGGTGTTGCTTTCGATCGCACGGGCCCAGATTTGGCACTCACTCTCGAAGCAGCACACTCCCGCCGCCGCGTGCTCCACTCCGCCGACACTACGGGCAAAGCGGTTGT
This sequence comes from Microcoleus sp. CSU_2_2, assembly GCA_012035135.1. Taxonomy (GTDB): domain Bacteria; phylum Cyanobacteriota; class Cyanobacteriia; order Cyanobacteriales; family Microcoleaceae; genus Microcoleus. The sequence goes on along the minus strand of JAAUPI010000106.1, from coordinate 823 downwards.
GAGTACGCTGACAGCAAAAGTATTGAGTCGCAACAATATTCAATTAATATCTCCAGCTTTTGCCTTGAGTCTGTGGTTAAATACCGAAACAGGTCGCTGTCAAGGGATTAGCGCGATTTGTGGTTCGACAGTCAAGTGGTTTCGCGCTGAGGCAGTGGTGCTGGCAACGGGTGGCGGCGGACAGGTATTTGCTCAAACAACTAACCCGTCGGTAAGTACCGGAGACGGAGTGGCAATTGGTTGGCGCGCCGGGGCACTGTTGCGAGATTTAGAATTCGTGCAGTTTCACCCTACAGCCCTGAGTAAAGTGGGCGCACCTCGGTTTTTGATTAGCGAAGCGGTGCGGGGCGAAGGAGCTCACTTAGTTGACAGCAAAGGATATCGGTTTGCTTTTGACTATCACCCAAACGGGGAACTTGCCCCTAGGGATGTTGTCAGTCGCGCTATTTTTAGGCACTTGCAGAAGACGGGGGAACCTCACGTCTGGCTGGATTTGCGCCCAATTGCAGTCGATCGACTTCGCTACAGGTTTCCGAATATTATTCAAGTGTGCGCTGATTGGGGAATTGACGTTTTTTCCGAACCGGTGCCGGTGACGCCCGCAGCCCATTATTGGATGGGAGGAATTGTCGCTGATAAGTTTAACCAAACTTCGATTCCGGGCTTGTATGCAGTGGGAGAAACGGCGAGTACGGGAGTTCACGGGGCCAACCGTTTGGCGAGTAATTCGCTGCTGGAATGCCTGGTTTTTGGGGCGCAGATGGCGAATTTGAAAGTAGAAGGGAACCCCCCCCTGCCCCTAAGAGCAACCCCCCCCCTGCCC
>JAAUPI010000356.1 GCA_012035135.1 Microcoleus sp. CSU_2_2 | reverse complement strand
TTCTCATACAAGAGCGCTTAACCGGACAAGAACACGGTCTTGATATTATCAATAATTTAGAGGGTTCATACATCACTACTTTTATCAAGCGTAAGCTTACCATGCGAGCGGGAGAAACCGATCGCGCTGTGACAGTCGAAAATGCAGAAATCAAACAACTGGGTGAGAAAATAGGCCAAAATTTGGGTCATATCGGCAACCTGGACTGCGATGTGATGGTGGGTTCAAAAGGTTTGTGTGTGTTAGAACTGAACCCGCGTTTTGGTGGCGGATACCCATTTTCTCAGATTGCAGGAGCAAATATTCCGGCGGCGTTAATAGCTTGGGCTAACGGAGAGAAAGCTAATGAAAGTTGGCTGAGGGTTGAAGGAAATATCACAAGTTCAAAGTACGATCGGCTGGTTACTATTCAAGGATAGGGAAGTTAACCAGCGAGCAAATTTTGCTCTTAACACCTGACAGGGGCGGGACGATCACGAAATTAAAATAAATAAAACCTCTGACGGGTAACAACCCCGTCAGGTTCCCGCACCCCTAAGATTTTACAAAAAATTCATAAAACAGCGACGCTTTTTAAAGTTTATATAAAGATAAGCGATCGTCCTAATATATAGGTTCACAAAAGCTTCATAAAAGACCGAAGTTCTTTAAAGTGTCTGTAAAATTGACAGAGGTCGCCACCGCATAAACCCAGAGAGTGAGATACTTAGGTAAGTAGAGTAAATTGTTGTTGGCGGGCAAAGTCATGAGTATTTATCAATTACTATTCATCACATCAAACTCACAAATATCGCAACTTAATAAACTAGTAAATCCTAAAAAATACAGTCAGGTTATTAAGTGGGTATTAGATAGATTATTTGCAGCGATCGCACTTTTAGTTTTTTCTCCCGTAATATTAGTGGTGGCGATGGCCATTTACATCCGCATGGGTGGCCCAATCTTTTTCTGCCAACCCCGTCCCGGTAAAAACGGTCGCGTTTTCAATTTATACAAGTTTCGCAGTATGACAAACGATTGCGACGCTGATGGCAATTTGCTACCCAACGAACAGCGTCTCATACCCTTTGGTCTATTGCTTCGCAAAACCAGTCTGGATGAACTACCTCAACTCTGGAATGTTCTCAAAGGCGACATGAGTTTTGTGGGTCCTCGTCCTTTATTGGTAAGATACCTCGATCGCTACACTCCAGAACAAGCACGTCGTCACGATGTTATGCCTGGAATTACCGGTTGGGCTCAAGTCAATGGTCGCAATTCTATTAGCTGGGATGCTAAATTCAAATTAGATGTCTCCTATGTTGATAATTGGAGTTTGTGGTTTGATGTGAAAATTCTGTTTCTGACAGTGTTGAAAGTCTTGAAAAGAGACGGAATTAACCAAGAAGGCTGTGCTACAGCCTCAGACTTCATGGGTGTGCTTGATGTGCAAAACTAGCAGTGCGATCGGGTAGGGATGCGTTTATTAAAACTGAATAAAGATTTTTGAGAGTTATCTAAAAAGGACTTAAGCTATGGACCAAGGGATTTAACCCCTGGTCTATTTTATTGCCTAATCTAAAAACAACTAAAAGTAACATGAAAAAACAAATTCTGCTGTCAACACCTCACATGGGTTCCCTCGAACGGGAGTTCGTCCAAGAAGCCTTTGATACCAACTGGATTGCACCCGTCGGCCCCCACGTAGACGCTTTTGAGCAAGAATTCTGTCAGTTGGTAGGTTCCAGTCATGCTGCTGCTGTTAGTTCCGGTACCGCAGCTTTGCATTTGGCTCTTAAATTAATTGGTGTCGCTTCGGGAGATGAGGTTTTTTGCTCGACTCTGACTTTTATTGCGACGGCTAGCCCGATTACTTATCTTGGCGCAAAACCTGTTTTTATTGATAGCGATCGCACTTCTTGGAATGTCAATCCCAACTTATTCCGAGAAGCACTTGACAAACGAGCAAAAATTGGTAAATTACCCAAAGCTGTTGTTATTGTACACCTCTACGGTCAAAGTTGCGATCTTGACCCAATTTTAGAAGCTTGCAACACGTATGAAATTCCGCTCATAGAAGACGCGGCCGAATCTCTAGGGGCTAGCTATAAAAATAGATCGCCTGGAAGCTTTGGTAAAATCGGTATTTTCTCATTCAATGGTAACAAAATTATTACCACTTCCGGCGGCGGAATGTTGGTTTCCGATGACCAAAAACTGGTAGAAAAAGCTCGTTTTTTGGCAACGCAAGCTCGTGACCCCGCTCCTCATTATCAACATTCAGAAATCGGCTATAATTATCGTCTTAGCAATGTTTTAGCGGGAATTGGTCGCGGTCAATTACGGGTTTTGGAGGAGCGAGTTGAAGCGAGAAGGCGCAATTTTGACTTTTATAAACAAGCTTTAGGAAACTTGCCGGGAATTGATTTTATGCCGGAAGCTGCCTTTGGACGCGCTACTCGCTGGCTGAGTTGTTTAACGATCGATCCGGCGGCTTTTGGTGCAGACAGAGAACAAGTTCGTCTAGTGCTGGCTGAAGAGAAAATAGAAGCGCGTCCGGTTTGGAAACCTTTACATTTACAACCAGTATTTGCTGATTGTGAATGTATTGGGGGTGCGGTGGCTGAGGAGTTGTTTGAAAACGGACTTTGTTTGCCTTCTGGCTCTAATTTAACTGACGAAGATTTAGAGCGGGTGACAAGTGCGATCGCAGCAATTGTTAAGAGTGATCGATCCCCGTAGAGACACGGCATTGCCCCATTGGTGTCAACAACCAGCTTTTACCGCCAGTCCTCTCGCTCACCCGCTAGTCCGCCAGGGAATTAATTCCCTGTCTAATAGCGAAAGTCCTCTCAAAGAGGACTGAAGAATTCATTAGTCCTCTTCAGAGGACTTTAGCTATGAGACAGGGGTTTTTAACCCCTGGCGGACTCTCGGACTGCGACGATCCTCCTGGAGAACTTCACCAAAGAAATGGGTCTGAAGCCCCGTCCTTCTAGGACGGCTTTAATTCTCTTGATTCTCTCAGAGAGTCATGGTATAATAGAGTAAGTAAAGAGCCAGAAAAATGAAAGCAAGATATCGCTAC
>JAAUPI010000105.1 GCA_012035135.1 Microcoleus sp. CSU_2_2 | reverse complement strand
ACTGGCATAGGTAGGTCGCTTGACATCCGGTGGAATTATATATTCCGAAACGATACTACAAGCATCGATCTTACACTTCCTAGAGTGAGCCACATCCTTGCGTTCTCTCAGCGCAAAATTCCATACCCCTCGACCGATTTCTAACCATCGATCGAAAGTCTGTATTTGTGCTGGTGTGGGAGCTAATTTATACTCGTAGGTTAGCGTTATCATACGAATATGATATCATCTTTGAGAAATTAATTCTTTTTTTTCTAAAAGGATGCTTCGCGTTTGTTTGTTGGTCGGCATTCATCTCACCCCTGACCGGAATGGTACAGCGGGAGCCTTCTGCCGACATTAAGGTAATGGGTAATTGATAATTGGTAATTGGTTATTGGTTATTAGACATCTCCCATAATTCCAATCCCTTCCCCCGCTTGGTTTCGGGAACCCTTGCCCCTTAAAGGGCAAGGGCTCCGAAACCAACGCTGACCTAAGGGTTTCAACAGTCGATCGACAAGAACTAGCCAATTTCATGACCTAATTTTTACTATTTTTTTTCAGTTTGTAGGGAGTTTTATTAACACATAACTGGCAGTAGTCAGCAGTCAGTTATTAGTTGTTAGTTGCTACCAATAACCAATAACTAATGACCGCTGACTAATTAAGATTTTTCCGGCAAACTCGCTTCCAACTTTAGACAATTGCGACCGTCTATCTGCAAAGTATAGTCTACCCGATCCATAAGTCTGCTCATAATTAGCCAGCCATAGCCGCTTTCCTGTTTAGCTTCAGGTCGCGGGGGACTGTAAGTATCCATTTCGTAACCTTTACCGTAATCCCAAATTTCTAAACCAATGTCAAGATTTTTTAATTGCAAACGAATTAACACGGGCAAATTTGGTTGATCTTTGTGAGCGTGGCGGATCACGTTAGAATAGGCTTCTGCTAACACCAAGCGCAAACGATTCGACTGGCGAGGCCAATCGACGTGCTCTCCTAGCTCAACTTCTAAACTGCTCAGCAACCAATTTTCAACAATTGTCAAAAACCGCAGGTCGCTTGGCACGTGAAGCTCAGTATTCATAAAAAAATCCTGTAAGTTTGGAAACCGTTCTACAACACCAGGACAAACCTAGACATTACTAGGATTAATCCAGATTGCTTCTTGGTTCAACGAAGACCGTCGGCGGCACTTTCTCCCCAAGCGTAAATTCGGCGCGAACTGCACCTATTTTTAATTCTGAGGTGAAATCTTTGCTACTCTACTCCACTATTTTCGGCTCGATTAAGGTTTCTAGTACAGAAACCGCCTTGTTATAGGCTGGCTACTCTTAAGAGTTTTGTCTGGGTTTTCAAGCCCTCAAGTCTTTGTGGGACAAGTGTTCAGTTGACTTTGATGATATCAAAATTCAAACCGAGAAACAACAAGCCTACAATCCTGGAAAATATCTATTCTTGTCGAAAAATGTCTAGGTTTAATTTAACTGTACTAAACCCTGTGTCTGAATACCAGGGATGAAACACGACGCGCCGAATAAATTCGGCGTGAATATTTGCTGCTACAACGGAGATAATCAACTGAGGTCAGTCAACTTAGGGCTTCAGTTGTTTAGACCAGAAGCCCCAGACTTCTAATTGGGGGTTATTGACAGATTCAGAGAACCTCCAGAGAGAGTATGGTTTGGTCGTCTTCCTGCACTGGATTATCAGCTCGGATGTGAGCCAATAAGTTGTCCAAGTTTAAGGAACCAGGCTCCTGAATCAGGAGTTGCCACAGCCCTTCTTGTTGTAACATGGAACGGGTTTGTTCACCCCCTGCGACTGCCTCATTAGTGACAGTAGCTTCTGTAATCCCATCGCTTGTGAGCAGAAATACATCTCCTGATTTTAATTCGATCGTACCCGCTTTTCCCTTCCACACAGGCAGTATTCCCAACGGAATGCCACGAGCCTTCAGGAAATTCGGCTCCACTGGCTCAGAGTTGCTAGCTACTTGAGCTTTCACCTCCGAGTGAGACCAAACTATCGGATAGATGTGACCAGCATTGGCATAGGCCAGGTGTCCCGTTGACGGCGTGTAACGAGCCACAACCATTGTAATGAAATGGTTGTTACCGATCAGATCATCCGACATACTGCTATTCATGTTCTGCATGACTTGGCTTGGTTCAGGAGAAGTTTCTAAGCTGAGTTCCCGTCGCATTACCGAAATGGCGCTAGCCATAAATAAAGCAGCCGGAACTCCCTTACCAGAAACATCTCCCACCGCTATCCAAATATCCCCTTGCGAGTGGACGTAGACTTCAAAAAAGTCGCCGCCAACTTCCCGTGCAGGATAGCAGCAAGCTTGCACTCTCACAGTTTCAAAATCAGGCCAACTTTGGCGCAACAAGTTAGTTTGGATTTGGCGCGCCACTTCCAACTCATTTTGCATCTGCTGGGCTAAATCCACAGTTCGTTGGTAGAGTTTAGCTTGCGAGAGAGCAAGGGCAGCTTGAGCAGCTACACCTTCTATTAACTCTATATCTTCCTGCGACCAAGTATTGCTGCTGCCAAGCTGGCATAGTGCAAGTACCGCCAGAATTTCCTGTTGGTAAGTCAGTGGCACGGCAATCTCCACGGAGTTGTCGTCCCGCTGACTGCCACTTTGCAGTTGAGTTTGGCGGCTGGCTACGGCCTGAACTAGCAAATCTTCATTAAAAGAAAAGCTGCTAGGTTCAGCGGTTTGGGAATGGTAGGGAAAACTGCTGGGTAATAAGCGATCGCCCTCTACTGGCCGTAGCATACAATAGTTAGCTTCAAAAGTTTGACCTACGGTTTGGACAATAGTTTGTACCATACTAGAGTAATCTAGCGACCCACGAATCGCACTCATTATGCCATTGAACAGAGATTCTCTGCGCAAGGCGCGACGCAGTGCGACGCTGCGCTGCTTATAGTATTTGTAAGTGTCCGAGGCTTGATTGATTACCGATTTCAGTTCTTCTGGATTCCACGGTTTGGTGATGTATTTGAAAACTTGACCTGAGTTGATTGCTTCTACCAAGTCTTCAACATCTGTGTATCCCGTCAAGAGAATCCGAATTGTATCGGGAAAGCGCTCTACTGTTTTGCCCAAAAATTCGGTGCCATTCATTTCTGGCATCCGCTGGTCAGATATAATCACCGCCATCTCACCCTGTTCGTCTAGAACTTCCAGGGCGCTGAGGGCACTATCTGCTTTATAAACTTGAAAGTCGCGTCGAAACGTCCGGTACAGCAAATCCAAGTTGTCGGGTTCGTCATCGACCACCATTAGTTTCAGCTTGCTTCCATCTCCCCGACTCATGCTATCCCCTACTCCTAGGCGAATTAATCAGGTTTGAAAATCCCCGGTTTAAATACACGGGAATGCTTAAGGACAAACTTTTGGGAATGAATCCGCAAAAAGTTTAATTCTTAAATGTCGTGTCAGATGACCACTACTCAATCGATCGACCATAAAAGATGAGGTTGTGGCTACTTTTAATTGGTAGACTTTAGTCTACTACTAGCTTCGAGCCCCGGACTGAAGTCAGGGTACTTTCAGCTTTGTTGGTTGTCAATAGCTAAAATAGTTACAGGTTTGACAGACAAATTTTTCACCTGTTCAGTTTAGCCATTTTTTGACATATTCCCACTACTACTTCGGAGTACCGAGTATAGCGGAAGATGGTTGGGATTACCCAATTCTCAGTTTTTTTGATGTTGATTGGATAGAACAAGTCAGCAGAAGGCTGGCTCTTACGAGCTTAATCTTTCTGCCAGTCTGAGCTTAGCAGAACGAGCGCGGGGATTTCTAGCTACTTCTTCGGGTTGGGGGCAGATTGGCTTTTTTGTCAGTACCTGCAAACTGGGTGTTGCTCGCAGTTGGTGCTTTACTGGTCGGTCTTCTAGGCTGTGAAAAGTAATAATTCCGATTCTCCCCCCTGGCTTTAACCACTGAGGGGCTTGGTGGAGGAAAGTTTCTAAACAGGCTAGTTCGGAGTTGACAGCTATCCTTAAGGCTTGGAAGGTGCGGGTGGCTGGATGGATTCTGCCGTTACGCTGCTTGGGGGGGAAGCTAGAGGCGATCGCCAGAGCAAGTTCTGTTGTAGTTTGGAAGGGACGCTGAGCTACAATCCGTCTCGCGATCCGCCTAGAGAGTCGCTCTTCTCCATATTTATAAATAATATCCGCTAGCTTTACTTCTTCCCAATGATTGATAATCTCTTCTGCGGTCAAGGATTGCTGTTGATTCATACGCATATCTAACTTAGCTGGATGGCGAAAACTAAAGCCACGTTCCGGTGTATCGAACTGAGCCGAGCTGACGCCTAAGTCTGCTATGATACCATCAAATTTGGCATTTTGCGACTTATAGTCAGCAAAATTGCCATGCCAAAACTGGACGGACTCGTTGGCAAATCGGGTTTGGACAAAACGGATGGCTTGTTCATCGCGGTCGATCGCAATTATCGTCACATCAGGTGCAGCAGCTAAAATTAAACTGCTATGACCACCCCCCCCAACCGTCGCATCCAAATAGTGTCCACCCGGACGGACAGCTAAACCCGCAATTAACTCATGACCCAAAACCGGGACGTGATATGCGTCTATATTGAGATTTGATACAGGGGTATCCTTCTCAGAGAGCTCGAGATCCTTCATAATTTATCAAAGCGAAACAAAAATCAACAAAAAGCAGTAGGTAATGCGCGATCGGAACTGGTTAGCGGGAAACTTAAGTAGTTAGATGTCAGGGGTCAGGAAAAATCGCCTAGTCCAAAAATGTCAAACTAACGACCAATTACCAATTACCAATTACCAATTACCAATTACCAATTACCAATTACCAATTACCAACTATCAATTATGTCAAGAATTGAGACTAGAACCGAACCGATGGTGCTCAACATGGGGCCGCACCACCCATCCATGCACGGGGTACTTCGGTTAATTGTCACCCTAGACGGGGAAGATGTGATCGATTGCGAGCCTGTTTTGGGCTATCTACACCGGGGGATGGAAAAAATTGCTGAAAATCGCACGAACGTGATGTACGTACCCTACGTGAGTCGCTGGGACTACGCTGCGGGGATGTTCAACGAGGCGGTGACAGTAAATGCACCGGAAAAGTTGGCGAATATTGCTGTCCCCAAACGGGCTAGTTATATTCGGGTAATCATGCTGGAGTTGAACCGGATTGCCAACCATTTGATGTGGGTGGGGCCGTTTTTGGCGGACGTGGGAGCGCAAACTCCTTTTTTCTATACTATGCGCGATCGCGAACCAATTCTAGATTTGTGGGAAGCCGCGACCGGTTATCGCATGGTGAATAATAACTATTTCCGCATTGGCGGAGTGGCGGCTGATTTACCCTACGGTTGGGTAGATAAGTGCGAAGATTTCTGCGATTACTTCCTGCCGAAAATTGACGAATACGAACGTTTAATTACCAACAATCCTATCTTCCGCCGCCGGATTGAAGGTTTGGGTACTATTTCTCGCGCCGAAGCGATTAACTGGGGACTGTCCGGCCCTATGTTGCGCGGTTCTGGCGTGAATTGGGATTTGCGGAAAGTTGACCATTATGAATGTTATGACGACTTCGATTGGGAAGTTTGTCATGAAGCTGCTGGCGATTGTTTGGCCCGGTATTTGGTGCGAATTCGGGAGATGCGCGAGTCGGTGAAGATTCTTTATCAAGCCTTGAAAGGACTCCCCGGCGGCCCTTACGAAAATTTGGAGGCGAAGCGCTTGGAAAGCGGGCCAAAATCTGAATGGAATAGTTTTGAATATCAGTTTATTGGCAAGAAAGTTGCGCCGACTTTTAAGATTCCGAAGGGCGAACATTATGTCCGGGTTGAAAGCGGCAAGGGTGAGTTAGGGATTTATATTATCGGCGATGATAGTACATTTCCTTGGCGCTGGAAGATTCGGGCTGCGGATTTTAATAATTTGCAGATTTTGCCTCACATTGTGCGCGGTGTGAAGATTGCGGATTTGGTGGCGATTTTGGGGAGTATCGACATTATTATGGGTTCGGTGGATAGGTAGATTTCGACTGGTTTTTCTCTGATAATTTAACCCGGTTTTTTTGTGGGAACCGGGTTGAATTGTTTTTAACCGCAGATGAACGGGGATAGACGCGGATGGATATGGATATTGTTTTTTTGAGTTTGTCGTAGGGTGCGTCGCCATCAACCATCTACAAATATACTCGGTAATCTCATGGCGACGCACCACACAATAGTCAGGTGCGTCGCCATTACAAATTCGTAAATAAAAATTGAAATTCTCACGGCGACGCACCCTACATAATCGAATTATTTAACTGTTATAAAATTTGATGCTGCACATACAAAGTGGCGGTCAGACTCAAGTATACTACATTATTGAACGAGATGAAAATGACTATTATCAATGACAGTAACCTGGAACTCTGCGATTTAATCTGCGAAAGAATTGCCGCCAGTCCGCAGCAGCGTATTACGTTTGCTGAATATATGAATTTGGCATTATATCATCAACAGCATGGTTACTATAATAGCGATCGCCCGTCGATCGGCAAACAAGGCGATTTTATCACGTCGTCTCATTGGGGTGCTGATTTTGCGGAGGTTTTGGCAGAGCAGTTTGTGGAAATGTGGGAAATTCTCGATCGCCCTCAAAACTTTGCGATCGTAGAAATGGGCGCTGGGCAGGGAAATTTCGCCGAAAATGTGCTGCAATATCTGCAATGGCAATATTCCGATTTATTTGATGTTTTAGAATACATTATTGTTGAAGTTTCACCCATACTCCAAACAGAACAGCGCCAAAAATTAGCCGATATCAAATGCGTTAAGTGGCAGAATTGGGATCAAATAGTTAATAATTCAATTGTCGGTTGTTTCTTTTCCAATGAATTAGTCGATGCTTTACCCGTGCATCAATTTATTCGGGAGCAAGGACAAATTAGGGAAATATATATTACCACAGAAACACCAAACAATCAACAAAAAAAAACTAATTTTATTGAAGTAGTTGGCGAAGTTTCTACGCCTAAAATTGCTGAATATTTGGAATTATTAAGCGTCGATTTATCGGCGAATATTTACGGGGATGGTTATCGCAGCGAGGTTAATTTGGCGGCTTTGGACTGGATAAGTACAGTTGCCCAAAAGTTGCAGCGCGGTTATTTGTTAACAATTGATTACGGGCATCCGGCGCACCGCTATTACAATCCGAGGCGCAGGGAAGGGACGCTACAGTGTTATTATCGCCATCGATATCACAGCAATCCTTATATTAATGTGGGGCGGCAGGATTTGACGGCTCACGTCAATTTTACGGCCTTGGAAAAGCAGGGGGAATTGTGCGATTTGGATGTGGTAGGATTTACTCAGCAGGCTTTGTTTTTGATGGCCTTGGGTTTGGGCGATCGTATTGCTTCTCTATCAACAAATGTATTTGATGTAGCCACGTTGTTGCGCCGCAGAGAGGCGTTGCATCGGTCGATCGATCCGATGGGTTTGGGAGGTTTTGGGGTTTTGGTCCAGTCTAAGGGGTTGAGTGAGGGGGAGAAAGGGGAAAAAGTCAAAGGTTTGCGAGTGCCAGATTGATTATTCAAGATAGATTATTAACTAATTAAGCTGTTTTTTAACCGCACGAGCGATTAAAGGTGCTTTCTTTTCTAATCCTTCTAAATTTAGTTCATTCTCTTGATACATCCGATACCACTCATGACGTTGTTCTATCACCCATTCACTATTCTGAAGCTGTAACTTTTTGAGGGTAAATTCTGCTCGATCGCGCTCGTGGGAAGGAACCTGATCAGTCAAAACCAACTGACAAGAAGGTAAGATAATCTCAAACCAATTATTTTCAACTTCAAACGGGTCTAAAATTTGTCTATCGCAAGTTCCTTTGCAGCTATTTACCCGTTGCAAAGCATAGCGATAGTTTTTCCATTCATAAATCAAATGGCGGTTTTCTGCTTTACTTTTACTCAAATAATGATCGACAGTACCCATCCGACTCGGTATGTACATAACCGAATAGCCACAAAGATTGTGGAACTCTTTAGCTAATTGAGGTTTAAAGCTAGACCAAAAATCTTTTGGTTCTTTACCAGGATTTTTAACTAACCAATTATTGCCTGCTTTTCGCACCTGTTCCTCAAAATTTGTTGGTTCCGGTGGCGGAGTAAATCGCATCATCTTTACTCTACCTCGGTGTTAACAATCCATCGCGGCCAGAAGCGATCGTGTTCTGGTAAAACTCGCAGGAGTTCTTGATGAATTTTCTCTTTAGTTCTCAGGTACTCGGGAAAAGTTTCCATGCTGTCTCCTCGCATCCAGGTATATGATGCATCAATCGCTATTTCTGCTTCGCGAGAACGGGCCTGTTTTAATCCAAAAATATCTGAAGTTAGCCACCCAACAGCATCTCCTTGCTTTGCCCAAGGAACTTCCTTGAGTATGACATTTTTACCGCTCAATTCAAATAAAAACAATTTATCTTGTTCTTCATCAAATTGAGGTTCAATAGAGGCAAGTACCAGAGGAGAATGAGTGGTCGCCATTACTTGAATTGCGATCTGTTTCTGGAGACTTCTAGTTACTTCTAAGATGGCGGGCAGAATGGAACGTTGCCACTGGGGATGCAAGTGGGCTTCAACCTCATCCATCAGCAAAATCATCTGATCCACAGGTTTTTGCTGTCGCAGCTTAGATGCTAGCGTGTGTTCGTACCAAGCCCACACGAGCAAGTAAGCTAGTCCTAAAATACGTTTTATTCCTGCTGATGCGTAGATGACGGGGACAGTTCCGTAAGGTAAATTGAGTGTAGGAATATTACGAACATCCTCAACAGAAACCCGTAGTGGCTCTCCAGGTTCCATCCATTCGTCTGCATGGGGAGCAAGTTGCTGAATTACACGGGATAACAGTTCAAATTGCGATCGATCTGGTTGACGTTGCCAATTCACCCAATCGTGAATTAGACCATTACATAAGACTTTATCACCTACTTTTAATCCATTCCAGAGACTATCAGTAGTAAAATGATAAGAACTTGACGGCTGGCGTGCTGAATCGAGAACTGACAATCCATCAACACGGACATAAATAATCAAGCTTCTTAAGCTGGGAGACATTCGTAGATTCAGCCATTTCTGATCGGAATAACTAAATAGACTTCTATATTCCTCGGAGTTTTTTTGATTGCCCAAAAAAGAGATAATTTCTGGTGTTTCTCCCTCTACTTGTTGGGGGAAAGCGGGATGCTCAGACCAGTTTCCCGTGAGTGCCCACCACGCAACATCTAACAGAAAGGTTTTGCCTAAACCGTTATCTCCGGTAAATAAATTGATTCGTTCACCAAATTCGACATCGAATTGTGGGGCTGAACCAACCCATTTGAGGTGAAGTTCTTTCAGCATCTTGTGCTGAATAGACACATCAAATTCTAAGTAGTAGTCAGAATCAGATAATTTATATAAACGGATATAGTCCCTACCGTACTTCTGAAATGTCTCGCTGGTAACGGGTTCAAATTGTTTCAGAGCCCCACTTTTTTCAAGTTTACCTTTGATCCATCGCCCTAGAATTTTCAAGTCATCCTTGGATCTAAAGTTTTTGCTGCGATCGCCTTGAGTGCTACAGGCAAATGTTAAACCATCGTCAGTATGAGCCGTAAAATCGCCCTGAGGATAAATCGGATTATCTGTTGTTTTTTTATCAACTATAATTTCAACTTCATACCAATCTCTTGGGACAATTTTACCTGTAGTTTTACTTTCTCTTCCTTTTCCGAAAAACGTATTGAGATTTGACTTCTGCTGAGCATCAGCTCTTGAAAAAGATATGTCTACATAAGGGGTTTCTGGAGTTATAGCAGGTAGGGACATTAAGTTACCTCACTTCATCAAAAACTAAATTGTAACTGTAAGTTCTGTTCAGAAGCCTCTAATTCTGCGTGTTCTAATCGTTGTTTAATTGACATGATTTGCAACTTTTGATTTAACTTGTATAAATCGACCTTCTGATACTCGTCATTAAATAGGGGAATCAAACTCTCAACAACATTCACAATCCCATCAGGTGAAACAGCATTTCCAATCTGCCGCCTAACTTCCGTAAAAGAACCTTCAAATACAAAATCATCAGGAAAACTTTGTAATCTCGCTCTCTCCCGATTTGTCAAGGATCTGGGTTCGGGATAATGATAACCCCAGGTGCCGCCGCCCCCGCCAGCAATAATTGTACTAGAAGGTTTATCAGGATGAATTCGTCTGTAAACGTGACTAATCATACCTTTTACATAATAGGGGCTATCTTTGGGGATATCAGTGAAATTACCTCCCGGTTTAATTCGACTCAAAATTTCAATGGTTCGAGGCTGAATGTTCTGGTGTTCATTATTATATTGCACTTTCTCCACACCTTTGAGTGCTTCACCTGCTGTTCGATAAGGATATTTACGATTGGGTCCATATTCTGGCTGAGGATGCACAAAATCAAAGCCTGTGTCCATCCGAATCCCGACTAATAACACTCTTTCTCGAAATTGCGGAACTCCATAATCAGCAAACTTGTAGAGCTTGGGTTTAACTAAGTAACCTGGTTCGATACTTTCAAAGTCGGAAATTATTTGTTTAATTGCTTGATAATTATTGGCACTTAATAAACCTTTGACATTTTCTGCTACAAAAGCTTTGGGTTTTTTCTTGTTGACAAAATCAAGAAAGTATGTATATAAATTCCCTCTGGTTCCTTCAAGTCCCGGACGTTTCCAAATCATTGAAAAGTCTTGACAGGGGAAGCCTCCTATACATATTTCTGCTTCGGGAACTTGTGCAATGTCTATATTTTCTATGCTGTCGTTGATTATGACACCGGCAATGTTTCTGCTGAATGTTTGGCAGGCGTATTGATTGGAGTCGATCGCCCAAACTACTTCAAATCCCGCTTTGTGGAATGGCAAGTCCATACCGCCGCAACCTGAAAACAATGATATCAGTTGCGGTTTGGTTTTCCAGGCGATCGGCTTTAGACGTTCAATCAACATATTATTATTTGAAAGTGCTACTAGGGCAGGCAAGATGCTGGCAATACAGGATTGCCACTATACCAAACATACGACCCTTTGAATCATTAAGAAATTTTATAGATATTAGATTGACCAAAAAACTAGAATCGGTAATCTAATATCTAAAATCGTTTTTTCACTCTTCGTCATCTAATTCGATCCCGGCTTGACGAAATTTTTCTGCTAGTCTTTGGGCGCGATCGCGTTCTCGATCGCCCCGCAGCCGTTCTTGCTCAGCCCGCTCTTCCGACCACAACAATAACTCACCGCCCGCATTCCACCATCTCAACCAATAGCCAGTTCTATGTTCGTGAGTGCCTTCCCAAATACCTAAAAACAAGTTTAATCCAGGTATCCAAAAACGTCCGTTCTCATCTGCCGCTTCTAGTTTATAATGCTCCGATTCTAAAGCATAAACTTCTAAATGAGCGGTAGTTGCCCGGAAAATAACGTATCTCGGTACTTTGATAATCTGCTCGTAAAAAAACCACTTACCAACGCGCTGCGTAAACTCAACGGAGTATTCTTCCCCGTAAGTTTCCGAGAGGAATTCCATCACGATTTGGGGGATAGTTCCTTCGGTGTGCGGTGTGTAACTGCGGCGGACTTGCGAGACATTTTTAGGATTAACAGGTTTTACGTACATCCAATCGGGTGCTTTGCAAATAGTCCGCGGTTCGTCGCTGGAGGATGGGAAACTAATTCCGGCACAAAGGGCGAAATTAGAAACTATTAAGGCATCCTGCATTAATTCAGGAAATGCTGTTAGTGGCTGGCGCAATGCTGCGGCTATTAAGGGTTGGGTTTCGTCTTCCACGGGGTCATCCGGTAGTTGAAAGTCGTCCGGCAGTAATGGCCAGGTTACGATTAGTTGAGCGGGAGGGTTTTTAGTTGCTACTAACATAGTTGATCGGATGTTATAGGGGTTTGATTTTTAATTCTATCTTTTTGTTTTTGGGATGAATGTTAGTTGCCGTTTTCTGTAGGGAAACGGCACTGCCGTGTCCTGTATTTTATGCTGCCGTGTCCTGTATTTTATGCTGCCGTGTCCTATCTTCGATCTTCTGTTTTAGCTCGTCTGTCATGGCTAGTAGTTCTGATTGCGCGATCGCACTTTGTTCTCCACTCGCCAACCACTTCAATTGTACCGTCTCATTTTCAGCTTCCGCATCACCCAAAACCAAACACGCAACTGCACCGCTTCTGTCGGCTCTTTTAAACTGTTTCCCAAAAGCACTGCCGCTCAAATCTATCTCGACGCTAAACCCAGCACTTCGCAATTTTTGTGCTAACAATACCGATTGCTGTTCGGCTTTTTCGCCCCTGGATACCAAATAGAAATCTAGCTTGGGAACAGGCAAAGGCTGCAATTTTTGCAGCAGGATAATCAACCTTTCGATACCCATTGCCCAACCGACTGCTGCCGTGTCTGGCCCGCCCAATTCCTTGACTAAACCGTCGTAGCGGCCGCCTCCGCAAACTGTTGCTTGCGCCCCCAAATCGTCGGAGATAATTTCAAATGCAGTGTAGGTATAGTAATCTAAACCGCGCACCAATCGAGGATTTAACTGATAGCTAATTCCTAAATTGGTGAGCATTTGCTGCACTCGATCGAAGTGCGATCGCGATTCATTTCCCAAATATTCTAAAATACTCGGCGCATCTTTGACAATTTCCTGAGTCCGCTCATTTTTACTATCCAAAATCCGCAGGGGATTGCGAGTCAAGCGGTCTTGGGAATCGGCATCTAATTCGGATTTGTACGGTGTAAAATAATCGATTAAAGCTTGCCGATAATTTTGTCTATCTTCCTTGTTTCCGACAGAGTTAAGATCGAGGCGCAAATTCTTTAAACCAAGAGTTTGCAGGATATCGCAGGCTATGGCAATTACCTCCACATCCGCACGGGGATTCACACTCCCTAATACTTCCACACCAATTTGATTAAACTGCCGCTGTCTACCTTCTTGGGTGCGTTCGTAGCGAAACATCGGCCCAGCATACCACAGGCGCTGCACGTCTCCTTGAGCGTACAAACTGTTTTGAATAAAAGCTCGAACTACTCCGGCCGTACCTTCTGGTCGCAAAGTAGTCGATCGATCGCCCTTATCTTTAAAAGTGTACATTTCTTTGCCTACAACATCGGTAGCTTCGCCGATGCCACGTTCAAATAATGATGTTTGTTCAAAAATAGGCGTGCGAATTTCTCGATAAGCCGCTTTTTTTAAAATAGTTCTAGCGACTTCTTCTATATTTTGCCAATATTGAATTTCAGCGGGCAAAATATCCCGCGTTCCCGGTAAAGTTTTAATTGTACTCATTTTGTTAGTCAGTCTTTATTTCTTAGTCCGCGTTGGCGGACGAAAGTTTGTGTAGTTTGACTTCTAACTCTGATGACGGGCGCTTCGCCACATGAGAGTTAGATGTCAAAAGCGATTTCAATCGCCGAATCATCGAAGGATGAAGCAATAACTAATGATTCCCAAGATCCGTATCGATCGCCATAATAAGCCAAAATGCGATCGACCCGCTCGCGGCCGGCCAAATCGAACCCTTCAGGATACTGTATCCACAAACTCCCAACTTGGCTGTCGTTGTAATCAAACCGCTGCGACTGCTGTGGAATTAAACCCGTTTCCACCCCCTCAACTTGACGCAAATGGGCCACCACTTCGCGATACACCGCCAGTGGCAATCCTGGGCATTGAATTTGATAGCGCAGTTGTTTTTCTTGTGCCGTTTGCATCATTCCTTTGTCTGTCCGCAACATTGGGCCCTAATTTAAGATAATCCTTTATCGATCGGCGCCGGTAGAGGGCAGCAGTTAATATTGTCCAAACATACCTTTCCCCACTGCAAAGCCCAGCGCACCAGCGCAACTCGATTTTCAGCCCGCGTCTTATTCAAGATATTGCTAATGTGGTTGTCAACTGTGCGCTTGCTAATCTCCAACTTCTCGGCTATTTTCTCATTGGTCAATCCCGACGCGACTAATTCTACCACTTGCAATTCTCTGTCCGACAGGGTGACAGGGGTTTGAGAAACGATCCCACTCATAAAATTTTCCTATGTCTGCATATTTACCTATCTACAATTCTAGAGGATCAAGGATCGAGTATGAAGAGAAAATTAAATCTTTTTGTGCTAATCTCATCGCGATCGACCTTCCCTCGATTTCGACTGACACCGCAGCCAGTGCAGCGTCTATACAGTAACAGATACAGGCACTTGCTGCAGCGGTACGTGGAAGTGCGCAGATGCAGCTATAGCAGTTATTATAGGTATCTTGTCTAAAATCTAAAATCTAAAATCTAAAATTGATATGACTTATCCTCGCGTTCTCTGTCTCGGTGAAATTTTATTTGACTGCCTAGCAGATCGACCCGGAATATCTCTAGAAGAGGTAGAATCTTGGACGCCATATCCCGGTGGTGCCCCGGCTAATGTTGCCTGTGCTTTAGTTAAGTTGGGTACGTCTGCGGGATTTATCGGTGCTGTAGGTGTCGATGAATTGGGGAATTCATTAGTGCAAGTATTGCAAGAAATAGGAGTTGACACTACAGGAGTGCAGCAGCATCCTACAGCACCGACACGGCAAGTTTATGTATTGCGAAATGAAGCGGGCGATCGCTCTTTTGCCGGTTTTGGCGAATTCAATACTGCTGATTTTGCTGACACTCGTCTACTGGCTGCACAAATACCAGAGGTGCTGTTTGAAAATGCTGAGTTTCTGGTTTTAGGTACTCTAGAATTAGCTTACCCAGACAGTCGAGAAACTGTGGCTAAAGCTATTAAATTGGCAGAAATCCACAATATTAAAATTATAGTCGATCTTAATTGGCGTCCCGTGTTTTGGCCAAATCCAGACGAGGCCAAACAGCCGATCAAAGAACTCTTAAAAAAAGTTGATTTTCTCAAGTTATCTGAAGAAGAAGCTGCATGGCTGTTTGAAACTACCGATGCTGGAGCTATTACCTACCGCCTCGATTCCGCAGAAGGAGTTTTGGTAACTGCGGGAGAAAAAGGCTGTTCCTATTGCATCTCGGAAAATGAAGGAAAAATCCCCGCTTTTCGAGTAGAGATTGAAGATACAACTGGCGCTGGTGATGGGTTCTTAGCTGGTTTTATACATCAGTTGTGCAAGGAGGGAATTAAGAGTTTAGCCGATCGAGAAATAGCAAAAAAAGTTGTTACCTATGCAAGTGCAGTGGGTGTGATGACGGCAATGAAACCGGGAGCAATTGCAGCCCAACCGACTACTGCTGAAGTAGAAGCTTTTTTGTATTTGTACAAAAATATTTAAATCTCTACATGGCTTCTAATTTGTGCTACGATTACCTCTGGTGGTTCTGATACATCTATGACAATTGCATCTTGCGGTTCTTCAAGAGTATCGAACTGACTTGACAGCAAGTCTGTTTTCATGTAGTGATTTTGCCGCTGCTTCATGCGTTGAGAAATTAACTCGAAATCACCCTTGAGGTAAACCAGCTTGACTTGTGTACGATCGCGCATCAGCAAGTCGCGATATGTAGCTTTCAAACCGGAACAGGCCAGCACAACATTCTTTTTGGCCTGCAACCAATCGGCGATCGTACTTTGCAATTTCAAAAGCCAAGGGATTCGATCGACCTCGTCTAAAGGAATGCCCAGACTCATTTTTTCAATATTATTCGCTGGATGAAAATCGTCCGCATCGGCGAAATCCCAATTCAAAGATGCCGCCAACAACTTGCCCACGGTAGTTTTTCCCGAACCGGAGACTCCCATCACAATAACTATCATTTCTTGAATCGTCTAAATACACTATCTTATCAAGTTTTGGAGCTATCAAACAATCTTTTGCAGTTAGTTTGTTTCTGCTGATAGTTGTGGTAAGATACGAGCCAGTTAACAACGAGCTTAACAATATGTCACCTATAAAACGGTATGTAGCCGAGTGCATAGGCACTTTTTGGCTAGTTTTCGGGGGCTGCGGAAGTGCAGTGCTAGCGGCAGTGTTTACAATCGATGCCGCCAAAATATCGACAGATGCTGTATTTCCTGTAGGCATCGGATTGGTAGGCGTTTCTTTGGCATTTGGTTTAACAGTAATGACAATGGCTTACGCTATTGGTCACATTTCCGGATGCCACCTCAATCCCGCTGTTTCCTTTGGTTTGTTCGCAGCCAAACGCTTCTCATCGCGGGAACTTCTCCCATACATTATTGCACAGGTGATTGGCGGTGTACTAGGAGCCATTGTCCTGTATTTAATTGCTAGCGGTAAGCCTGGATTTGACATTGGCGGCTTTGCGGCTAATGGCTACGACGAAAACTCTCCCGGCAAGTATTCAATGGTGTCTGCTTTCCTGGCTGAGTTTGTCCTGACTTTCATGTTTTTGATTGTGATTTTGGGTGCTACTGATGCGAGAGCTCCCAAAGGTTTTGCACCGGTGCCCATCGGTTTTGCGTTGACACTAATTCACTTAATTGGTATTCCTGTCACCAATTTGTCAGTTAACCCCGCACGTAGCACTGGCCCAGCATTAATTCTAGCTGTTTTTGGTGGTAAGGCTTGGGCGATCGCGCAGTTATGGCTATTCTGGCTTGCACCAATTTTAGGCGCATTAGCAGCCGGATATCTCTATTCATCATTTTTTGAAGAACCTAAACTAGGTTAGCAATATTTGATGTGATTATGGGTTGTTTATTCTACACATTAAGCTGAGGTGCATCTAAATTCTCTAGCCAAGCTTGATGAAATTCTTGTGGGGTGGATCGGAGATCACCCCAAATAAAGCATTTTTCAGGTATCTGAGGTACAGAGAAACCCGGTTTCTCTAAGAAACCGGGTTTCTGGGTTTCTTGGTGTACTTCACAAACTTGAAAAATGCTGTATATAGCCTTTCTCAGAAAGATGAGGTGTATAGCTAACCTAATTCATTTGTGTAATTCTTGTAGGGGCAATCCCCCCGTGGTTGCCCCTACTTTGAGTTAAGAAGAATTTTTTGCAATTCTTGCCGAGTTTTCACATTAACTATCTCTTTCCCAACACTGGGTTTGCTGACATTAACTCGGACAAAATCGATCGGATCTTTTTCAGTAAATTTACGATCGCCATCGGAGTCTTTTCTAATGGTAATAAAAATCCCCCCGCTCTTTTCATCAAATATCCAACTTACTAACTGGGTATTGGGCGGAGTTATTGCCTGAAGCGATTTGCCTGCCAAGTTAGATAAATATCCAATTATTGCGTCTGCACCGTCAAGTTTGCCATCAGCATTTGTGTCGCTATCTATGATGTGAAATAACAGTAATTGATTCTGGGGTTTGCTGGATACTTTATTTGACGGATTTTGCTTGGGTTGATTTGTTGGTACATTTTGATTCCTTGACTTTTCTGGCTCTTTTTTACCTAACAGATATTCAAATTTAGATATTAGTGCTTTTTTGTTTAATAAAATATGAGATTCTCCGCTAGTTTTATTATAGAAAATCATATTGTAACCCACCATACCGCTGCCCCGATAATCTTCATAAGAACCGGATATTGGTGAGATATTGGGAAATCCCGGTTGTTTTCGATCGCCAGACAGGGTAACTGGAATCATAATATATTCTGATTCAGGATCAACGATCAAATCACCGTAAGCAATCTGTGGCTGTTGCTTTTCTGATCCCTTTTGTACTTGAGTTACAGTCCTAGTTGAACTGCATGATAGGGTGATAGCAATTAGACCAATTACGGTAGCCATTTTGCGAAAAATCTGATGATTTGCCATAACTTTTTACACCTGAAATAGATAATACTAATTCTCAAAACTCATGAAACAGTAGCTGTAGGGTGCGTCGCCATCGACAATCCTCAAAAAAGCGATAATCTCACAGCGACGCACCTTACGATTATCAAATAGTAGTAACTAGACATCTCCTAAAAAGAAATTAGGCGATCGCGATCGAGATCGATCTGCGGGGGAGGGTGAAGCATTTGGACACAAACTAAGAGGGTTGGGGACACAGACTATCGCCCAATAAGAAGGGCGGGCTC
>JAAUPI010000104.1 GCA_012035135.1 Microcoleus sp. CSU_2_2 | reverse complement strand
GGGCACGGGGGGGCGGGCACGGGGGCACCGCCCCTACGAGAATCCGCAGGCGACAGCAATTCTAGAAGTTGCTGCCGGTCTGTTTCTGTGGTGGCAACAATGCGGGAGAATTTGGAACAGTAGCGTTTTTCGTAGCGGGCCAGCAGCGGTAAATTGAGCCGATCGCGCAGAGGTTTTTCGGAGGTACCGGTTGCTAACATTTGCCTGCAAGTTCCCCAAACTGAACTGTGAATATTAGCCACTGTCAGCACTTTTTCCCGCCATTCTGGACGCACGTAAATCTCGTTAACGCTGTGTTCGGAGGTAACAACATCGCACTTCCCAAATGCTACCAACTCGTCAGCCCAATGCTGCATGGCTGGAGAGTAACTTGAGATTACGTTTGGAGGCGTTCCTGACAATACAAATTGATTAAATCTGTGCACTTTTCCTAGTATCCGATTCAACCCCCCCTCAGTCGAGGGCGGGTACGGGGGCATCGCCCCTACAAAGCCCTGGTTTTCCGTAGGGGCAATCTCCCCGTGGTTGCCCCGAAACAGCCCTGCCCTTGGTTGGGGGGGTGCTAATGGATGAGGGAAAACTGCCAATTCTGCAACGTGCTGGCGCAATTCGTCAATTGCTGCATCTGTGACATCGGGCGATCGCAAAGTTCCCAGAATTACATAATGGTGGCTGCTAAGGTATTTCAATAAATTCCAAGTCCTTACCTGAGTTCCTCCCTGCGTTGGCGGATAAGGAAAAGTCGAGGAAAACATCAAAATTTTCATGGGATTTTTGATAAAATTATATGTTGCACCATATTCGAGATTCGAGGCCAAACCCGTGAAAGGCCGATCGATAATTGTGCAAGCTCTCAGATAAATAAAATTGCCACCAAGCGATAAGATCGAATTATAAAACTGTTTTAACAATTCTTAAGTCTATGGACGAATTATCTATCAAGGCCTTGCTCGAAGACTTGAAAAACGCCGACGAAACCGTGCGCGATCGGGCGACTACAGAACTGTGGCGCACTTGGTTTAACCAGAAGGGAGAGTACGGAATGCAAATTCTCAGGCGAGCGCAAGTTTCGCTAGAAGCAGGCGACGTTCCCCACGCTTTGGATTTGTTAACAAAACTCATCTCTGAAGAACCGGATTTTGCTGAAGCTTGGAATCGTCGCGCCGTACTCCACTATACTCAAGGCCATTATATAAAATCGATCCAAGATTGCGAAATTGTTCTCAAACTCAACCCGGTTCATTTTGGGGCGATGCACGGTTTGGGTTTGTGTTACGCTGCTCTGGGAGAATACAGCAATGGGATTAAAGCTTTTCGTCGCGCTTTGGAAATTCAACCCTTTGCTTTGGTGAATCAAAAATTAATTCTCGAATGTACGGCTCGTTTGAGCTAAAACAAGCGGTTGTTCGCAATCTAAAATCTCACATCTAAAATGGTATAATTTAGTGCCGAAAATTAGCGTTTGCATTCCTACTTGCAATCGAGTGCATTTGCTGGCTTGTGCGATCGCAGCGTGTTAGATCAAACTTATCAAGATTTTGAATTAATTGTCTGCGATGATGGTTCAACGGACAGCACTCCACTGTTGATGTCGGAATTTGTCGATCGCGGGATTCGCTACATCCGCCACCCGCAGAATATCGGCAAAAGTAATAATATGCGATCGGGTTTTGCTGCCGCTACAGGCGAATATTTTATTAAGTTTGACGATGACGATCGCCTAACTTCGCAATTTCTAGAGCGGACATCTGCTATTTTAGATAAAGACTCTAATATCGATTTTGTCAGTACCGACCACTGGGCGATCGATGCTAACAATAATATTGATGAAAACCAAACTCAACTCAACTCGTACAAGTGGGGCCGCACGGAGTTGTCAGCGGGAATTATTGAAGATTTACTCGCCGCAGTTTTTGTCAAACAAAGCTTGCAGATAGGGGCAACTTTGTTCCGTCGCCGTGCCTTAAAAGAAGTAGGCTTTCTGCGACCAAATTTACAAAATTGCGAAGATAACGATTTGTTTGTGAGACTTGCCATAGCTGGTAAAAAATGCTATTATTTGCCGGAGCTATTGATGGAATATCGATTTCATGCCCAACAGCAAGGGATCGATCGGGCGATTCCATATTTGACAGATAAATTGCGTTATTTGACTAGCTACGAGTTTGATTGCGAAACATTGGAAGCAGTCAGGCTCAGAAGGATTGCAGAAGCTCAATTAGCATTAGGTTTGCGACTGATTGAGGTAGGAGAAACTGAAAAAGGGCGTCTGATGGTGCGGGCCGGGAAGTCGGCTTCTGAGGCGAAAATGTGGGCAGGTTTGGGATTGTCACTGCTGCCTGTGGAGTTGCGGGGTATGGCTTTTGCAGTCGTGCGGGAGTTGTTGAAACGGGAATTATAGTAGGGGCGAAGCATTCCCGCACTAAATATCAGATTCCCACCAATAAGTTATACCAAATCTGGATTTGAAACCCCCTTTATTTCTTCAGTCGGCGTAGGCCGACTTTGTTTGGCAAGGAGCGGTTTCAACCGCCGAGTCTGTATTTTACAAGACTCCTGACTCTAATTGATCTAAATATATAAAGTCAGGAGCTTTAACTCCCGCTTCCTTTCTAATTTGTATCAGTGCAGGCGACTCAAAAAACGCCCTGGCATCTGCTGTCGATGTCCACGCGGAAAAATGAACAATTTTGTTAGGTTGATTGTCATACTTCAAAACCTGATAGGAGCGCTCGCCAGCTTCTTTTCGGATGCTTGCAGCATTATCAAATACCTTTTTCCAAGCTGCATAATTTTCAACTTCATGAATAATTAAGACATATTGCATAGCAATAAAACCTATTTTTATCTTAATATACTTGATCGTGACTACCAATATCTACAAACACAGCTTTTCCTTCAAACTACTAATTTGATTGGATTAACTTTTGTGGAACAGGCATCTTGCCTGTTCCTGAGAATGGTGCTTGATCTGAGTTATACCTGACATCTTGCACCTGTGGCAGAAACCGGGTTTCTGGCAAAGACTCTGCATGAAAAGCAATATTTATCTTTCAGAAACCCGGTTTCTCAAAGCTTTTTGAGAATGGTGCAAGACCTCAATTATACACTACTTAAACACATTTTTGATCGCTAAATAGCGATCGCCCCACCAACAATTTTAAACTTTTGCTCTCGTTTCAGCGAACCGCCGGCTGAGTTTTGGGTTCCGGTAAAGCCGGTCGCGGTTCGTAAGGCATGGGGATGTACTGAACACTAGGCCGGCCGCCTTGGGGTTGCGGGTACAAATCCATTAAATAGTAGATTGATTTCGGCAAACCAGCAGTTATTGGCAACCCTAACTCCGTCGCTTCTTCAACTGCAATCGGGCAAGCGATCGTAAACTTTGCGATTGCTTCCCTGCGGTCGCCATGACATAGTTATGTATTTTTAAGCCTCACCTACTTATTTGTATTTTTGCATTAACAGGGGTTTCAACCAATCTGTCTGGAGAGCGATCGCACTTGATGCCGAAATCGATTGAATCTCTACTAAAGTAGTAAACAGTGCCTGATTTGAGTTTTTCCTAAATATCGTGTCTATATTTTCTGAAATTCCGACTGTGTGGCTGCAAATTTCCCTCGTGGGTATCTGGCTGGGTTTGATTTTACTAGTGGCTGAAGGACTAAATCGCTTTACTGCTGTCGATGCTGAGGTTTCGCGGAAGGTGGTTCACATCGGTACTGGGAATGTGATTTTGCTGGCTTGGTGGCTGGAAATACCGGGTTGGGTGGGCATTTGGGCGGGGGTTTTAGCAGGCGCGATCGCCCTAATTTCCTACCAAGTTCCGATTTTGCCCAGTCTTAATAGTATCAATCGGCAAAGTTGGGGGACTTTTTTCTATGCTGTGAGTATCAGTATTCTTGTCGCTTGGTTTTGGCCTCTGCAACATCAGGAATACGCTGCTTTGGGCATTTTAGTGATGGCTTGGGGCGATGGATTGGCTGCTGTGATCGGCCAGAAATACGGCAAACATATTTATCGAGTTTGGGGCATGAAGAAAAGTTGGGAAGGTTCTATAACTATGTATTTGGTGAGTTTTGCTGTTAGCAGTTTGATTTTGCTGGCTGTTCAAGGCAGTGTTTGGCAAACTTTTATGGTGTCGGCTTTTGTAGCCTTGGTTGCTACTAGTTTGGAGTCGGTTTCTAAGTTGGGAATTGACAATTTGACTGTGCCGATAGGCAGTGCTGCGATCGCCTTTTTCCTAAATCAATTTTGGGAATTGGGAATTGGGAATTGGTAATTGGCGATAAAGCCGACAATCAACAGTTATCTCAAATCTGATTGTATCGTCTTAGCTAGAAGCGACAGAAGCCCCAAACCATATACGAAGTATTGGTGTAGGATGAATGGCCGGGCAAAAACGAAACATCATTCAATTGTTTTTTACCTACGGTAAAACAGATTGAACGATAGTTGAGTTTTTGTCAATCTCTGGACTAGGCAACGAGTCAACAAACTCTGACCACAATTGACTCAATTGTTCGAGCGACGAGCCCTCTTCAGATAACAGCAACTTATTTTAACGTAGTTCTGACACCCGAAACCTTAATTGCTGGTGCTTCATTTTGGATTTTTTGGCTTGCCAAAATTTTCGACATTTATGTTATCATGCTAACAGTTAAGTGACAGGTCGAATCACTATGAAAATAACTTACCAATATCGGTTTTACCCAGACTCCACTCAGAAGATAGAGCTGAATGAGTGGTTGAGAATCTCCCGTTATTGGTACAACCGACAGTTGGGCGAGCGATTTGATTGGTGGCAAAATAACCAGTTACAGTTACAAGCATTTCCACACTGGAAAGAAATCTTTCCCACACTATTTGCTCAGCGACCTAATTACTATTCTCAAAAATTGCAGTTACCTGCGATTAAGCAAGACCTAGTTCGGGTAATGCATAGTGGAGAATTGCTAGATTTCTCTCGGGTTGACTCAACCATCCTTCAGGAAATTTGCAAACGGGTCGATCAAGCGTTTAAGCGGTTTATTATTGGTGACTTCAACGGCAAACGTTCGGGAAAACCGCGTTTGAAAACAGCAGCTAGTTTCCGGACGATGACATGGGCTGCTGCTAAGGACGATTGGATTAAGCTAGTACGCAAAAATTGGTTGTATTTGCGATTACCTAAGATTGGTGTTGTTAAAGTCAGAATGCACAGACCGTTACCCAATGGTTTTACTCTCAAGCAAGTCAGCGTTACCAAAAAGCTTGATGGTTGGTTTATGCAAATCTGCCTAGAAGATACTGCCGTTCCTGAGTTTAATCCCGATCGGGTTATTCCTACTTGGGAAAATTCAATGGGATTGGATGCTGTTTTACACGGCGATGACTATCTAGCAACATCTGAAGGGGATAAGTTACCGAGTCACAAAGCACTGCGTCGCAACCAGCAAAAATTATCCAAGATTTCCCGGAAAAAGCATCAGAAAAAACGCAGTAGTCGAGCGCGACGCAAGCTAGCTAAACAAGAAGGCAAACAACATCAAAAGATAGCGAGAAGTCGCAAAGATTTTCAGTACAAAACCGCTCACAAACTTGTTAGGACAGGCAAGAAGGTTTTCTTGATCGAACAACTTAACTTGCCAGGTTTGAGCAGAAGAAATGCGCCCAAACATGATGAATCTGGTAAGTTTTTGCCTAACGGTCAATCTGCAAAATCTGGATTGAATAAGTCTTGGATGGATGCTGCATTCGGACAGTTTTTTGAGATATTGGGTTACATAGCCTCAAAAGCTGGTGCCACTGTAATACCTCAAAATCCTGCATACACTTCTCAACTTCTGTGTTATCGCAACGAGATAGTTTTTACTAATCTCGAAGTGCGCGATTACTGGGATGAGATTGAATCTTTGATGGTCGATAGAGATGTTAATGCTGCTATCAACTTGAAGAGACTAGGCTTGGGCATTATGCCTAGTATAAAACGCCGTGGCGGGAAGATTGTTGTAGTGGGAACTATGGCAGAAAGTACCGCGAAGGAAATTTTGAATATCCTTAACAGGACTTCAGAAGCCTACACCATACCCTTGGGGTTGGTGTAGGAGATGTCACTATATTGGGATAATATCAGTCCGAGCGTCCCCGCTCGCTGCCAAAATTGCGAGGGGGACGCTCGCACTATAAATTCTAATACAACTGTCAACTGACAACTGCAAAACCCCAGCTAAACTTTGTTTGGCTGGGGAAAAGTGAAGAGATTTCAAAATGGTGGACAAAATTACAGTTTTGGTTAGAGTTGTTTGAGCCGATCGGCTGCTCTGAGTTAAACTAAATGCTTTTGCCGATCGGGCAATAAACCTCCTGAGTGGCTTCTCATCTTTCCCATTTAGAGCCTTTGGATGGCTTACCTTCAAAAGGCTGAACACCTGTGTTTGGATAGTCGTCATCGCTGCGCTTAAAAATCCGCATTGCTGCTTCCGAAACGTAACGCATCGCGTTTGCAACAGATTTAGAAAGATTCATAAAATCCGCCTCTCTTGTCTGGGTTCTAATACTTTTAAATTACTCTAATTTTTGGCTTTTGGATTGCTTTAGCAATATTTATTTGAATTACTTATTAGTCTGCAACGATTAAACCAAGCTGAAGATTATCAAACAGTTGACAGTTAACTGTTTAACAATACATCGATCGGGGGATGAAAATTTTGGCTTCGGCCTAACTGATCGACTATTTTTAGTGATTTTACCATAAGTATTATAGATATCAATGCTGTATCCGGCATTCAAGGGCGCACCAAGGCAAAAATTTAGACAGATATCTGCAATCTTTATCAAAATTTTACAAAAAGATATGGTGTTAGTCACTATAATTAAGAAAAAGAAGCTTGTTCAGAGTTTTTCTTATGAAAATTGCCACTGAGAGCCTGCACCTCACAGGTTTTGAGGAAATCCAAGAAGACCAAGAACTTACCATTTCCCCAGAAGATTACAGCCTATTAACCGATCTCTATCAGCTCACGATGGCTGCTTGTTACGTCGGAGAAGGACTCGACGATCGCCCCGCGAGTTTTGAGTTGTTCGCGCGTAAGCTGCCAGAGGGTTTTGGCTATGCGATCGCAATGGGTTTGGCTCAAGTTATCGACTATCTGGAGAAATTTCGGTTTTCTGGGGCACAAATTCAGGCTTTGCAATCCACGGGCATTTTTGCTGGCGCACCGGAGCGATTTTGGACTCTGCTCGCCACAGCTCGTTTTACTGGGGATGTCTGGGCGGTGCCGGAAGGGACGGCGGTATTTGCCAACGAGCCGTTGTTGCGAATTGAGGCTCCTCTGTGGCAGGCTCAGTTGGTGGAAACTTATTTGCTGAATGCGATCAATTATCAAACTTTGATTGCGACGCGATCGGCACGGCTGCGGGATGTGGCGGGCCCGGAAGCTAAATTGCTCGAATTCGGGACGCGCAGGGCTTTTGGCCCTCAAGCTGCTGTGTGGGCTGCTAGGGCGGCGTTGGCTGCGGGAATTGACGGCACTTCTAATGTTTTGGCTGCTTTGAGGTTGGGCCGCAAACCTGTTGGTACGATGGCTCACGCTTTGGTGATGGCTGTAGGAGCTCTCGAAGGCAGCGAGGAGGAGGCGTTTACAGCGTTTCACCGCTATTTTCCGGGGGCGCCACTGTTGATCGATACTTACGATACTGTGGCGGCCGCTCGGAAGTTGGCCGATCGAATCAACAGTGGTGAAATGCAGTTGGAAGGGATACGGCTGGATTCGGGGGATTTGGCAGCGCTGTCGCGGGAAGTTCGATCGCTTCTTCCAGGCATTCCGATTATTGCTAGCGGTGATTTGGATGAGCGCGAAATGGCTAAATTAAAAAGTGCAGGCGCTTGCATTGATGGTTACGGTTTGGGAACGCGGTTAGTCAGCGGTTCACCTGTGAATGGTGTTTATAAGTTGGTGGAAATTGACGGAATTCCGGTGATGAAGGAGGCGATCAAAAAGGCAACATATCCGGGTAAAAAGCAAATTTTCAGACGTATTCAAGATGGAGAAATTATCGGCGATCGTTTGGGATTGCTAGGGGAAGAAATCAATAATTCTGATGCTGAAATAACATTAATGAAATTAGTTTTTAAGGAAGGGAAACGATTGCAGAGACCGGAAAGTTTGGAGGCGATCGCCCAACGAACTGCTGCTTCTGTCGCCAGTCTGCCAGCCGCAACTCGCCAATTAGAGCGCCCGATTTCGCCACCAGTAGAAATTTCCACAGATTTGCAGAGTCTGACTCAAAAACGAAAAAGAGTCATTAGTCATTAGTTATTAGTCATTAGTCATTAGTCATTGGTGTTAAATTAAGACTAAAATTCATGAAAAATCTCGCTTCTACATTAGTTTCGATCCCCCTAAATCCCCCTTAAAAAGGGGGACTTTGAGACCTGACAGTCTATCCCTTTTGAACGGAGACTTCGATCGCTCCAGTCCCCCCCTTTTTTAAGGGGGGTTAGGGGGGATCGAGGGGTTAATAGCAATAAAGTGCTTATGGGCGCACCCTACATAATTAGGTTCTGCGTAAGTCATAAATTCCCAATTCCCAATTCCCCATTCCCCATTCCCCATTCCCCATTCCCAATGAATAAAATTGCCTTGTTTGGAACCAGTGCCGACCCGCCTACTGCGGGACATAAAACTATCCTCAGTTGGCTTTCTCAGCATTTTGACTGGGTAGCAGTTTGGGCGTCGGACAATCCTTTTAAATCGCACCAAACTTCCCTAGAACATCGATCGGCAATGCTGCTGTTAATGATTCAAGAAATTAATTCGCCGCGACACAATCTTTGTTTGTATCCAGAACTCAGCAGTCCGAGAACGCTAGAAACTGTAGAAAAGGCAAAATTAATGTGGGGAGAGGCAGAGTTGACGCTGGTAATAGGTTCCGATTTGGTAGGGCAATTGTCTCGCTGGTACAAAATTGAACAGTTGTTACAACAAGTACAATTGCTAGTAATACCGCGGCCTGGTTATTCGCCAGAAAATTTAGATTTGTGGCAGTTGAGGCGAATCGGTGCAGAGGTGGCGATCGCATCTTTGAGTGCTCCCAATGTTTCTTCTACATCCTATCGCGAAACAGGAGACACCGAAGCCCTGACGCCTCCTATCGAAGCTTACATTAATAGGGAGCATTTGTACGCATGGCACGAGGCACAAAAAAGAGCGAAGGTAGTTCACTAGCTGACTTTAAAGTAGGGGTAGATAATGTGATTTTCTCGGTCGATACCATACAAAACCGCTTGTTGGTGCTGTTGGTGATGCGACAAGACGAACCGTTTATCGACTGTTGGAGTCTTCCAGGTACTTTGGTGCGACACGGAGAGTCTCTTGAGAATGCAGCTTACCGGATTTTGTCTGAGAAAATCCGGGTAAAAATTTGTATTTGGAGCAGTTGTATACTTTTGGAGAACCGGGACGCGATCCTCGGGAATTTGTCAGGGGCGATCGCTATCTTTCTGTCAGTTATTTTGCTTTAGTGAGGTTTGAAGAAGCTGAGTTAATTGCTGGTAGTGTAGTTGCGGGTGTCGGCCACCGCGTCAGCGGAATTGCTTGGTATCCCGTACAACAAGTTCCCAAATTGGCATTCGATCACAATCAAATTTTAGAGTACGGATATCGGCGATTGCGGAACAAACTTGAATACAGTCCCGTTGCTTTTGAAGTGTTGCCGGAGCTGTTTACTTTGGGCGACCTCTACCAACTTTATACTACTATTTTGGGGGAAAATTTTTCAGATTATTCTAATTTTAGGGCCAGATTGTTGAAATTGAGGTTTTTGTGCGATACGGGTGTTAAAGTTTCGCGGGGTGCGGGTCGCCCTGCTAGTTTGTACCGCTTTGATGCGGAAGCTTTTGCTCCTTTGAAGGACAAGCCGTTAGTGTTTATTTAGCTGTTTGCCGGATGACATCAAATAATAATTTTTGTAGAATTGAAGTAGAATCTACTAAGGAGTACAAGTTATGAAAGCCCCAGATGAGTGTTCGGATATTCAGGATGTTCGGAATGAAATCGATCTAATCGATCGAGAAGTGATCGATGCTTTGAGCAAGAGGTTTCAATACGTCATCGCAGCCGCGAGGTTGAAAACAAGTGAAGCTAGCGTTAAAGCACCAGATAGATTTGATGCTATGTTGCAGCAGCGGCGCGAGTGGGCTCAAGAATCCGGCTTGAATCCTGATGTGGTTGAAAAGCTCTATCGGGATTTGGTCAATTATTTTATTGATGAAGAAATGAAACATTACAAATCGAAGTAATGTTTTCCTAGAAGATGGTAATCTGGGGTGACACAAACTAAGTCCGCACAGGCGGACTGTTTGCAAAATTTATGAGCTGATTTGATACTATGAAAATTGCGATTGCCCAACTAAATCCTACTATTGGTGATATATTTGGTAACTCCAATTTAATTTTGGAGGCTGCTAAAAAGGCTGCACTTGATGGCGCTAACTTATTGCTAACGCCGGAACTTTGCCTGATTGGTTATCCGCCGCGCGATTTGTTGATTAACCCCAGTTTCATTACCGCCACAGGCGAACAGTTGCAGCAGCTAGCGCAAGATTTGCCGCCGGAGTTGGCAGTAATAGTTGGAACTGCAATCCCTAATCCTAATGCTGTCAAACAAGGTGGCAAATCATTGTTTAACAGCGCTGCTTTGTTGCTAAATGGAAAAGTTCAGCAAGTTTTCCACAAACGCTTGTTGCCTACTTATGATGTGTTTGATGAAGACAGATATTTTGAACCGGGAGAAAAAAGTGATTACTTTCATATTGGTAAGCTGAAAATTGGCGTTACTATTTGCGAAGATTTGTGGAACAATGAAGATTTTTGGGGTAAACGCAGTTATGCTGGCGAGCCTTTTTCGGATTTGGCAAAACAGGGTGTAGATTTAGTGGTAAATTTGTCGGCATCTCCTTATTCTATGGGAAAGCGGGAAGTTCGATCGACCATGTTGCAGCACAGCGTCATTCGCTGCGGAATACCGATTATTTACGCCAATCAGGTAGGGGGAAATGACGATATAATTTTTGACGGTAGCAGTTTTGCTTTGAACCGAAATGCTGAATTAGTGGAGGTACTCGCTTCTTTTGAAACGGATTTTGCGGTATTGGAATATGACGAAGCTAAACAAGATTTAATTGGCAACTACACTTCAAATGAAGCAGTAATTCAAGCTTCGTCTTTAAGTTTTAGTCCATCAGAAGGAGATGCAGAAATTTGGGGAGCTCTGGTTTTGGGGGTGCGAGATTATGTTCGCAAATGCGGTTTTGCTAGAGTTGTACTCGGTTTGAGTGGCGGGATTGATTCGGCTTTGGTGGCTGCGATCGCCAGTTGTGCGATCGGGCCGGAAAATGTCTTAGGCGTGCTGATGCCTTCTCCTTACAGTTCGGATCATTCGGTTAACGATGCTTTGGAATTAGCTAAAAATCTGGGCATTGCTATGGAAATGCTGCCGATCGGCGATTTAATGAAAACTTACGATCGCACTCTTGCCGATTTGTTTGTCGATACAACTTTTGGCATTGCTGAGGAAAATCTGCAATCGCGAATTCGCGGCAATTTATTGATGGCAATTTCTAATAAATTCGGACATTTACTGCTTTCTACTGGCAATAAATCGGAAATGGCAGTCGGTTACTGCACTCTTTACGGCGATATGAATGGCGGATTGGCGGTGATTTCTGATGTGCCGAAAACTCGCGTTTATTCCCTTTGTCAGTGGCTGAATGCTGGCGGGATTGCACGGGGGGAAAATGAGGCAGAGCCTCTAGATCTGCGTTACCAGGCAGAGCATGGTAACGAGATAATTCCGGGTAATATTATTAGTAAAGCGCCGAGTGCTGAACTTAAACCAGGGCAAATAGACCAAGATTCTTTGCCTCCTTACGATGTTTTAGATGACATCTTGCAGCGGTTAATCGAAAATCACGAATCTGTTAAACAAATTGTGGCGGCGGGACACGATGAAGCGGTGGTTACTCGTATAGTAAAATTAGTAAGACAGGCGGAATTTAAACGGCGGCAAGCACCTCCGGGTTTGAAAATTAGCGATCGCGCTTTTGGTACCGGTTGGCGAATGCCGATCGCAAAAGCTTCCTTTTATTAAATCAGTAAGCCTACATAATGAAACATAAGATATAGATAGCTAAAAAGCTTGCTATATAAGTATTCTTTCTCCTTCCCTCTTCCTTCTTCCTTCTTCCTTCTTCCCTCTTCCTTCTATTTAAAAAATGGTTAACATCGGCGGTACTTTCGGCTTTGATTTCCTTCTAGGAGCTCGCAACAGCGATACGATTAGAGGACTTGCGGGTAATGACACTATTCAAGGTGTGGGGGGAAATGACCTAATTTTTGGCGATCGAGACAATGATTTGCTCGCCGGTAATGAAGGTGCAGATACGATCGCTGGAGGGCAAGGAAGCGATACAATTTATGGAGGACTTGGAGATGATTTAATTAATGGCGATCGAGGTCAAGATTTGCTAATCGGTGGCGAAGGCAAAGATCTCTTGACAGGTGGGGCGGGCGATGACTTATTTGCACTCGAAAAAACCGCTGCTGCATCTAGTTTCGATCGAGCCGATCTAATTACAGATTTTGGCAGCGGAAATGATAAAATTGTCTTGACAGATGGCATGAAGTTTAGCGATTTAGATATCTCTGTTTTAAATAATCAAACAATTCTCAAATCTAAAACCGCTAACCAATATTTAGCCCTTTTGTCAGGAGTTTATAATTTGTCGGCATCCAACTTTATATCGCTGTTTGGCGGTACAGATATGGGTCAACTTTTGCCAGTTGCTATTAATACTATCATTGGAGATCGACCGATCGGGCTCGAAGTAGCGCGGACTCCCCAAGCACAAGCAATAGGTTTAATGTACCGCACTGAAATTCCGGACGATCGAGGAATGTTTTTTCCGATCGAACCTGCGAGAAACGTAAGTTTTTGGATGAGAAACGTATTTGTTGAACTAGATATGATTTTTCTGCGGGAAGGCGTCGTGCAGGCGATAATTCCTAACGTGCCACCATGTCTAACTGAAAACTGCCCCAGCTACGGCCCGGATGTTCCCGTTGACGGAGCGATCGAACTCAGAGGAGGAATGGCTGCCCAATTGGGGTTAAAAGTGGGCGATCGTATTCCCAATTTACCATAAAAAGATCTATAATTTTCTGACTCTATTAAAATTTTGTGCATCCAAATGAGCCCCATAGAATTAAAAATAATTCCCCATCAAACTCAAGACGGTTTAGCTTATCAACTTTTGCGTTTGCGAATTACAACTCAGGACGGTATTATCACACCTGATGATTTGCGAGGTTTAAAAATTCCTCAAGATGTTCAATTCAGTCAAGGAATTGTCATTGAAGGTAGAGGCGCAATTTGGCTGTATGGATATCTAATCCACGAATGCCATCCCGCTGCATGGGTGGGATGTTACGATCCCCGATTGGATGGTGCGGTGGTGGTAGCAACGCACAAACATGAGGTATCGATCGGACAGGTGTTAAAGTTGATTTTGCCCGCGTCTAGCTAATTAATGAGCTTTTGCTTCAACTGATGTAATGTTTGGATTTCTGGGATCGACATCACTGTATTGATTCTGACCGCCTTTGTATTCCGAAGTTGCAGCAGTGCTCGGCACTTCTTCTCTAATTCGATCGGCAGTCTTTCCTGCCATCACATCAGCGCGGTTGCAGGCAGTGCTCACGAATACTAAAATTCCCGCCAGAAACACTGTTAAAATTTGTACCAATCGGATTTTTTTCAGAAACGCAGTTAGTCTGTTCATAAAAAATGCTCCTTTCTATTGTGAGATGCTCAAATACCTAGTTATTTTGTAAGCTATCCTTACAAAATCAGGCAGTTAAATACTTTATAAGTATACGAATAGAAAAACGCGCTATTCATCTATCTCAAGTTAAATACTTTTTAAGTATATGAATAGAAAAATGAGCTATTTATCTATCTCAAGTTACATTCCGTAAGTTACAGCAGATTGCAGGTTTATGAAGAACACCCGTCAAGCGATGAACCGCTGTAGGGAAACGGCACTGCCGTGTCCTCTATCTCTGCTATGTATCTCACTTACCTGAAAAATGCTATATATAAAAGTCACTTGCATCGGGATGATGATTTTCTACATTTTAGCTCAAAAAAAACCTTCGGGTCAGAAACCAGAAGGCAGTGTATCATCTCAAGTACAACAAGGTCTTTAATCGCAATTGTCGCCGCTATAACTGCTCGCAGACATCTGTCTAATGGCAGAAAGTACCTGCACGATTACTAATTGTTTTGAATGGCTGCTTTGAGACTGTGGCAGAATTCACCGATAGCTTGTAAGCCCTGTTCGGGAGTTCCTTCAGCTAAGCGTTTGACAAAAGCACTGCCAACAATTGCAGCGTCTGCACCCCATTCTTTCACTTGACGAGCGTGTTCGGGTGTCGATATACCAAACCCGACGCCGATGGGTTTGTCGGTGACGCTACGGAGTTCTTGCAGCAACTCTTTTGCTCGCGTTTCTAAGCCCTCGCGTACTCCTGTCACGCCTGTCACGCTGACTAAGTAAATAAATCCTTGAGACTGACGAGCGATAGCTTCTATGCGACTTTTGGGACTTGTCGGAGCCACTAATAATGTTAGTTCAATCCCTAGCTTGTTAGCCGGTTCCATCAGACTGTCTGCTTCTTCTAATGGCAAATCTGGTACAACTAATCCCTGCACTCCGGCACTTTTGATTTGCTGCAAAAAAGTTTCTATACCTCGATACAAAATCGGGTTATAGTAAGTGAACAGAATAATGGGCGATCGCAAATTTGGACTAACGGTTGCCACCATTTTCAGCACTGCATCTAAGTGAGTTCCCCGTTGCAAAGCGCGAGTAGCGGCTGCTTGAATGACTGGCCCGTCAGCTAGCGGATCTGAATAGGGTACGCCAAGTTCGATCGCGTCAGCACCGTTGCGATCGAGAATTTGCAGTGCTTTAGCCGTCGTCTCCAAGTCCGGGTCGCCAGCAGTAATAAAAGGGATTAATGCGCATTGGTTGGTCTTGCGCAAGTTTTCAAAACAATTAGAAATAGTCATTAGTTATTAGCATTAGTCATTGGTCATTAGTCATCAGTCATTAGTCTGTGGTTATTAGGCTGTGGTTATTGGTTGGTTGTCAGTTGTGAGTTGTTATTTGTTGGTTATAATGACCAATTACCAATTACCCATTTCCCCATTCCCCCCTTGGGGGCGAGGGGGGTTCCCATTACCAATTACCAATGACTAATTATTTTTTTCCTGCTCAATTTCGTCTTGAATTTTGGCCAATTCTTCGGGAGTGAGTTCATCGAGCCGCTTCTGCAAGACAGCATTTTCGTAGTCTTTGAGTTGCTGGCTGTAAGTCATATTTTGAGTAACAGCTCGAAATAAATAGGTCACCAGCCAGCCAATTAAACCGGCGACCAAAAATAATTGACTCCAGATGCCAGCATTCAGGCTGTCGAGTCCGGCGAATTGCAACACCACGTAGGCTAACCCACCTGCTACGAAAACACCGATACTGATTCCAATTACGTCAATACGTCGCATTTAGGCTTCTATTTGCCGCCGCTTGGGGCGAAAATTTAAAAAGGGAGCTAGAAGAAACATACCTGGGAAGAAGAAGAACATCAAGAAATACATGAAGCCTCTTTCAAAAGAGGTGGCGATGTACCAGCGACTGTTCAGGTAAGCGTAAGTGACGGCGGGCATTACCAGGAAGTAGGTTCCAGCCAAAACAGCGTAAAGCAGCAGGGTAATATACATAGGTTTGCTTTAGGGGAATAATCACACCCGGTTAGTGAGATGGGCACGCGCGTGCGAAGCTATACCCGTAGGGAATCGCTCATCCGCATACTGATTGATTATTGTACCGCTTAGCGGGACGCAGCGGGGTTTTTGAGAATTTTTCGACTAGGGGTTGCGTAAATTGGTGTTTTGGCTATACTATTGAGAGCTGTGGTTGTTAATGAGTTAAATCTACAGCAACTTAACAACAGGGGGCGTGGCGGAATGGTAGACGCTACGGACTTAAAATCCGTTGACCCGAAACGGTCGTGTGGGTTCAAGTCCCTCCGCCCCCATGCCATTCCATTTATTCGGCTGGCTTTAACTTTTGACGGTTTGTTGGATAGTGCAATATCGATTGACTGCCAAACTAACTATTTTCCACGGTGATATTTTTAAACTTCTCCCATCATCTGACTTCTGGGGCGAATTTGCAGATTTTTCTAATAAATCGACTGGCCGAACAATCGCCAAACCCAAATCGCCATCCAGTTCTAACACGGCTTGTTTTCCCTCAGATTCGTAACACCGCACAATCCAAAAATTTGCATCATCCTCTGACTGCTTAAACGCCATCAAAACTAAATTATCGGCCGACAAATCCAAAAACTTGCCAACAGTCGGCAAAGTCTTATGGCAATTTTCCCCCAACTGTGGGAACACCTGGACTAGCGATGGCAAATTCAATTCGTACCCGCGACGAACAGTACCGGCATTCTGCCAATTTCCACTGTGGGGATAAACTGCATAAGTAAATTCGTGAATGCCTATATCTGCTAGTTCATCCGGCCAAGTCGAACCCCTAAGTAATGTCAGCCTTAATTGATTTGGTTGAAAGTCGCAACCGTATTTGCAATCGTTGAGCAAGCTAACTCCAAAACCATCATTACTGATATCTACCCATCGTAAAATCGGTACTTCCCATTTGGCTTTTTCTGCTGCCGTCTGCGGTTGAGTTGGGCGGTCGATCGTACCGCAAGGAATTTCGCAAGTTGCAAAATTTGCTGACTGATTTAACCCAAAGGCTGTTTTGATTAAAACGTGAGTTTCTTGCCAATCGACAACTGTCTTAATTTTCAGCAATGGCGAACCAATATCTACTATATAATCTTGGCAAAACATCGATTTGCCAATTTGTCGCGTTACCCGCAAACTCTGTCGCACTTCTCCTTGTTCTACCCAGGAAATATCTTTGAGTAACGGCGACGGTAATTGATGTTTTTGATAATTCGGATCGATGTTCCAAGCATCCCAATATTGACCGCTGTCTGAGAATGCTTGCAGTCGATCGCCACCGAATGTATTCAGGACTTCTCGGTGATTTACTTTATCCCAAATACTAGATAAGTTACCAGTTTCACAGTCTACTGTTGCCCGAATAAATTCATTTTCTAACACCTTTCTTTCGGTCTCAAAATGCGTTTCTTGACAAACTGCCAATTTTGGTGTTAAATTATTTGTAACCTGCGCTAAATCTATCTGTAGCAGTTTTTGGGTGGGAGGCAACGAATTCTCAAGGGTTTCAGCCTCGGCGCGACACAGCCAAAACACTCGGTAACCAACGGCGGGGAGATTATTTACCAAAAATAACAGTGTAAATTGCGGTTCGGGTCGATCGACTCGTGAAATTTGCGTGGCCAACCGCTGTCCCGAACAGTCGTAAATTTGCCAAGTTTCAGCAGCGGAGTCGGGAATGGGAACGGCGACGACCTCAGAACGCAGCCAATTGAGAGGGTTAAAGATTAAAATTGGTTGAGCGTCGGGCTGTGGCGGGGAAGGGAGAGAAATTTGAGCTGCGATCGCCTCTAAAGATTTTGCCATTATTTCGCGACAAGTTCGATCGGCCTCGGCAAAGGCTAGATTAGCATCAACGTAAACTTGGGCGATCGCAGAACCGGGCAAAATATCGTGAAACTGATTGAACAAAACCTGTTTCCAAGCTGTTTCTAATTCGGATTTCGGATAAACCGCGCCAGTACAAATTGTTGAGATCGAGGACAGCAATTCTGCTTGATAGAGCAATTCTTCGCAGCGTCGATTCTGGCGCTTTTGGTCAGCGCGAGTCGTGTAGCAACCCCGGTGGAATTCCAAGTAAAGTTCGTCTTTCCAAATTGGGAGTGGAGGAAGGGGAGAGTGGGGGAGTGGGAGATTTTCTGAAACTTTCAAATTTTCCTGATTTTGACGACTTGAAACCTTGTTTTCAGACTCAAACTCGGAAATTTTGCCGAAATTGGCAGATTCGATCGCATCCTTATTTTCGACAACTTCCTCAACAGCTAAAATTTGCTGATTTTGACGACTTGAAA
>JAAUPI010000103.1 GCA_012035135.1 Microcoleus sp. CSU_2_2 | reverse complement strand
GCGAGTGCAAGGGATTTTGTTCGCCTTCTCATGCACCCGCCCATCTCTCGTTCGCTGGCGCGTTTACGTCTCGTGGGCGGGTGCTCTTCACGCGGCTCACTCGCATTCATCTCATCGCCTCCGAAGCTGTAGGCCAGAGGCTTCTGCTGCCACAGCTAAAAATTGATTTTTTTGATCGATTTTGAATACCAATAGTCTTTATACCTTAAGGCAGAGGACAGATAACTGCTGATTGAAGTAAAAATTGTGACTTTTTACTTCTTTCTGCTTTCTGCCTTCTGCCTTTATTTAGTAATGGGTAATAGCTGTTGCTATTCCCGATTACCTATTGCGCGTTAGACAGGACTGCGCAAGAGGGAGGGAGGGTATGGGTACGTTAGCCGAGAGACTCCAGATAGTCGCGTACACGGTTGCGACGCTTGGGTTGGCGCAGCTTTTGCAAAGCTTTAGCTTCTATTTGACGGACTCGCTCGCGAGACAAGTCGAGAGCGCGACCAATTTCTGCCAGCGAGTATGGGTGTCCGTCACCCAAACCAAACCGCATCAAAATTACATCTCGCTCGCGGCTGGTCAAATCTGCCAACAGTTGCTGCAAGTCGCGGTGCAGAGCTTCTCGCATCAGCATTTCTTCGGGGGAGATGCAAGGGGTTTCAAGCAAATCACCCAACTCTGTATCTTTCTCGTTGCCAACTTTAGTTTCTAGAGAAACAGAGCGAGGCACTCGCAGCAATACTTCCCGCACTTGAGATGCAGTCATGTCCAGCTCAACGCCGATGTCTTCGATCGTAGCTGTCCGACCTTTTTCTTGAGAAATTTTGCGCTGGGCTTTTTTAATTTTGTTCAGTTTTTCGGTAATGTGGACGGGGAGGCGGATGGTACGGCTTTGAGTAGCGATCGCCCGTGTAATTCCCTGGCGAATCCACCAGTAGGCATAGGTGCTAAACCGATAGCCCCGTGTCGGATCGAACTTTTCTACAGCTCGCTCCAGTCCAAGAGTACCTTCTTGTATCAAGTCCAACAGTTCTAAACCGCGATTTTGATATTTTTTCGCCACCGAAACGACCAGGCGTAGGTTTGCCTTAATCATGTGGTCTTTTGCTTCGACGCCTTCAGCTTGAGTTCTGTCGATCGCCTCAGTCGTCATCCCTGCTAACTCGGCCCAGTGGCGCTTGCCTTCTGCCATGATCCGCTTGAGTTCAGACACCTCAGTAACACCGGCTGTTGTGGCCCAGCGTTCCAGCGATGGTTTGTGTCCCAACTGTGCAGCCAATCGATCGCGCACCTCAATTAAATGCACGAAGCTCCGAATCTGACCTTCCTCCTGCTCCGCGGCGGTGTTACGCAATTCCAGCAATTTGATATAGCGCTGAACTTTTTGGGCTTCGGAGACTTCCTCGTCTCGACCTAAGAGACGAACCCGACCTATTTCTTGGAGGTAGAGGCGTACTAAATCAGTCGTGCGGCGACTGGCATTTTTTTGCAATTTGGCTGCACGGTCTGCGTCATCAGTCTCTGCTGCGTCTTGGTCGATTAGTTCGTCCCCAGCTTCTTCAGCATCCTCATCCAACACATCATCTTGCAAGGGATTGACTCGCAGTTGTTCGTCGAATTCAGCTTCGGCGTAAAAAGAGGTGGCTGGCATAGTGATTTTCTCAGTTGCTCCGGGTGAAAAGATGCTACGCTTAGCGGTTATTTATACTTATGATGCCCGTTTTGTTAAGACGAAACATCACCGCTTTTTGTTTCTTTACTAACTTTCCTGACCTTTCTACTCTTGTCCGATCGAACTCTGGCTGCCCTTTTTGTTTTACCAACATTTAGGAAAATGCCCAGAAATTTCTGATGTAACAGGTGGAGGGCTCGGAAAGTGCGTCGTACTTCTTTGTTTATATAGCTAGTATAGATAATTACTGGCTATAAACAAGTGACTGTCGTCAGAAGTTAAGTTAATCTTCATCACCGATCGGCTGGTTCCCGATCACTTCTAAAAATTAGTGATTTTTTTAATAAAACTTTATACAGCTTGAAGATCGAAATGAAAGCCTTTGTGGGTCAGCGACAGCTAAATCGCTTACCAAATATGAATTTTAGAGTTTATACAGTCCACTATAGTCGCTGGACGAGCAAATTTTAGACTGTAATTACACTGAGCCAAAAATCACAAAATTAGGGATGAAATCACTACAGGAGAGCGATCTCGATCGCATTATTTTAGGTATCAGGAAAATGGGACTTTGATCTTGTGTCTGGCTTCTTGACTCTTCACCTAATAATTTTCGCTCCCTGTAAAGCATAGGGGCTAAAACAGTACACCTTAAACTGCGTCAGATAGGGCAGTTTAAGATCTGCTAACTTCTTCGCTGTTCCCAGTTGCCAGGAGGGGGTTGAGTCAACTTAAAATTGCTAGCGCGGGTAAAGTTTCATCAGTTCCCTCACCTGTTCGGCGTGATAAGAACTACGAGTTAAGGGAGAAGCGACAACTTGCAAGAATCCCAAAGATTCGCCAAACTCACTCCAAGCATCAAACTGTTCAGGAGGCACAAAATTTTCCACATTCAAATGCTTTTGAGTTGGTTGCAGGTACTGTCCAACTGTCAAAATATCGCAGCCGACTGCCCGCAAGTCCTGCATCACTTCCCGAACTTCGGCATCTGTTTCTCCCAATCCCACCATAATGCCCGATTTTGTGTAAACCTCAGGTGCGATTTCGCGACTTCGCTTCAACAGTTCGAGGGTGCGATCGTACAATCCTTGTGGTCGCACGCGGCGGTAAAGTCGCTTGACAGTTTCGGTATTGTGGTTGAGGACCTCTGGACGGGCTGCGAGAATAGTTTCTAAAGCTTGCCAGTTGCCACACAAATCGGGAATCAAAACTTCTATAGTTGTCTCAGGCATCACACAGCGAACTGCTTGAATGCACTGCACGAACTGGGAAGCACCCCCATCCGGCAAGTCGTCCCGGTTAACCGAGGTAATCACGACGTGGTTGAGTTTAAGGCGTTGTACAGCTTGGGCCAATCTTTGGGGTTCCGTTGGATCTAAAGCTTGGGGCTTTTTCTCAAAATCGATATCGCAGTAAGGACAGGCGCGGGTACAAGCCGGCCCCATAATCAAAAATGTAGCAGTACCTGCGTTGAAGCACTCGCCAATGTTGGGACACGAAGCCTCTTCGCAAACCGTGTTCAGACCTAAATCCCGCAAAATTTCTTTGACGTTGCCGACGCGCTCCCATTGAGGGGCTTTGACTCGCAACCACTTTGGCTTAACTGTCACGCCTGCCTCCGCCTGAGTAGTGTTTTACAAAACATTATACTAGGAGGTTGCTAAGTTTTGACTTAAATGTGATATCATAAAAATCTATTGACTAATTTCGGGATGTAGCGCAGCTTGGTAGCGCACCTCGTTCGGGACGAGGGGGTCGCAGGTTCAAATCCTGTCATCCCGATTCTTCATGTTGGGATTTA
Source organism: Microcoleus sp. CSU_2_2 (assembly GCA_012035135.1). Classification (GTDB taxonomy): domain Bacteria; phylum Cyanobacteriota; class Cyanobacteriia; order Cyanobacteriales; family Microcoleaceae; genus Microcoleus. The sequence goes on along the minus strand of JAAUPI010000103.1, from coordinate 14,821 downwards.
ATAAGTTAAACAGATTTCCAAACATTCAAGAAATTGAGCAATCAGATTTGATTGTAGATTTCCGATCTTGGATAACTCCATCCACTGATAATTCGTATGTTCCAAATTGAGTAGAATTTTGGCAGGTTCCCGATCCAGCACCAAAGTAAATAGCTCAAGATGAACTTGAGAGTCTGGCAGAATCAGAGAATGAGTTCCACAATATTGGAGAGGCGTTGCCTCATTAAGATTCCAGCAGATTTCTTCCTGAAATTCTTGGATAATATGAGCGCGAGCAATATGCTGAGAGTTTTTTAAGATTGCCAAATTATCAATGTAACCAGAAACAGTACCCCATTTTCCACCAAATTTAACTTGAGGCGATCGCAACAATAACAGAATTTTTTCCTGCCAGATAACATAGCAAATCACACCTAATTTAATCGGTAGGTTGCGGTAACTAAGATACAAATCTCCCTTGTCATTTAGGAAGAGATTTTCAGGTTGATTTGCTGCCTGCTGAATATATTCTATTATGGCTTGTTGTGTTGCGAACATAATTATGCAAAATAGGCGTTAACGAAAATGAAAAAGGTATAGCGAACCTAAATTAGTTGTGTAATTCTTGTAGGAGCATTGTGGCCCTGTAGTAGATCTGTTAGAGCCAGACACGGGGGCGCTACCTTACATACTTTGTATAGATGATTTAGACGCGCTATAGGAGTTGGGAACGAGCAAATATCGAGGCAAATCCTCTAGATATGCGTTCCCAGACTCCGCCTGACAACGAGAACAAACGAGATGAAAAAATATTAAAAGCTCAAATTGCGGCGCAAAAAGGTTTCTAGGGATTCCATTCTCATGCCATAAATAGATTCCAATTGCTGCACTTCTTCGGGAGTGCAGAAAAACTCGTTACCCAGTAATACTCGCAAAGTTCCTAAGTCTTTTTGAGCTTGAGGGTTCAAGAAGCCCAAGACATTTCGCAATCCGTCAAAGACAACCAGCGGCGGGTTAATTACTACAGGTTCGCGATTGAATAAGCGTCCAAAAATGCGGGCAATATCGTCTCTATTCAAAATATCCGGGCCGCCCACTGGTAAAATTTGGTTGCGCGCGCCTTCGACTGTTGGCGAGTCTGCTGCAATCTTTGCCAAGTCGTCGGTACTGACAACTGAAGTGCGGTTTTTGCCGTCGCCGATTAACAAGTAAAGTCCGGTTTCTCGAAATCTTTCTGCTAGGGGCAGTAAGCTGGAAGCAAAACCGGCGGGCCGCAAAATGGTATAATTTAATCCGCTGTTTTGCAGGTATTTTTCGACTTCTCGCTTGGCTTTGAATACTGCCGAATCTTCGTATCCTCGATCGACTCCCAGTACAGAAATAAATACAAAGTGCTGAACTCCTGCTTCTTTGGCGCAGTCGATCAATTCTATGTTAGCGCGGTAGTGTACTGCTTGAACGTCGCCGCCGGTGCCGTGGGTGCTGATGATGTACTGCACTCCTTGGCACGCTTTTTTGATATCTTTGTCTTGTTTTAAGTCGCCGATAAAAATTTCGGCGCCTCGGTTTTCTAGTTCCGAGTAGCGAGATGCGAGACGGACAAATGCGCGGGTGGGCTGCTCTCTCTGTCTGATTTCTCGTACAATTCGGCGGCCTAGTGCGCCTGTTGCTCCAGTTACTAAGAACATGATTTTTGGTTGTTGGTTGTTATTAACCTTATAACTTATAAATTAAAATTCGACAATTACGGGGGCGTGGTCACTGGGTTTGATTAATTTTCTGGGAGCAATATCTATTGTACAGTTTTTTGCTTTTTCGTACAGAGGAAAGCTGAGATAATGGTGGTCAATTCTCCAACCGTTGTTGCGGGGAAATGCGGCGGCGCGATAGTCCCACCAGCTATAATGGCCGCCTTCTGAGGTGAATTTGCGAAAGGGGTCGCTCAATCCTAATTCTAATATTTCGGTTAGTGCGAGTCGCTCTGGGATTGATAAACCGACGGAGTTGGCGCAGGCTTTGGGATTGTAGATATCTCGATCGTCTGGAACGATGTTGAAGTCGCCACAAATGCATAAATTAGGATATTTGTCTATAGCTATTTTGAGGTATTCTCGCAGCAGTTTTAGCCACTTTAGTTTGTAGTCATATTTATCGCAGCCCACTTCTGAGCCGTTGGGAACGTATACAGAAATAATGTAAATATCGCCGATAACTCCGGCTATGAGGCGCTTTTGTTCGTCAAAACTGCCGACGATTTCGTTACCGAGAACGGGGGCAAATCCGGCGCTGACTTGTTCCATTGGCGCGTGACTGAAGATGGCAACGCCGTTGTAAGATTTTTGACCGGAAATGTAACAATTGTAGCCGATGTCGAGAAAGGGTTGTAGGGGAAAATCTGTGTCTATAACTTTGGTTTCTTGCAGACAGAGAATGTCTACTGAGTTTGCTTGCAGCCAGTTAATAACTTGCTCTAAACGAATGCGAATTGAGTTGACGTTCCAAGTAGCGATTTTCATTAAACAGTTGACAGTTGACAGTTGACAGTTGACAGTGAAGTTTTAAAATGGGGATTTAAAAAGTTAATATCTTAGAATTTCACCATATCTATCTATTAAGTTAACATAATACCGCGAATCGTTAATCAGTGGCGGAACCCACCAAACATCAGTCAAGATAGAAAAGACACCTACCTACCCGCCAACCGCCATGACAGACATCAACCAAATAGCCACTGCCCTGGAGGGCCAAGACTACAAACAAGCCGCCCAACTCATCAAACAACTGCAACAAGAATCGCCCGAAAATCCCTGGGTGCAATACTACATCGGCCGCTACTACGAACTCACCAATAACCCAGAAAAAGCCGAAAAAACCTACAAACAAATACTCCACGACATCACCAACCCAAAAATAATCTCCCAAGCCCGCCAAGGCATCCAACGGATTGAAACCGCAGAACAAAACAGACGCCAACTAGCCATAGAAACTGCCAAAAACGACCCCAGCAGCCAAGAACCGGGACTTTTGATTCTCGAAGCAGTGAGCCCCGAAGACAAACCAGCAGCCGTACAAAATATCAGTAGAATCTTCAATATCGATGCTTATACAACTCGGATGCAAATCCAGAGTCGCGGCTGGAGACTGTACAAAACAGGCCCGATTGCTGAACTGCAAATCTACGGTCAAGAACTCCTCAACGCGGGCATTCCTGTATTCTGGGCAACTCTAGCCGATATTCAAAAAATCCAAATCTTTCGAGTGCAACACTTCCAATCTCTGTCTTCTCCAGCCGTTGTTTGCAAGGATCACCTCGATAGACTCGGTTCGATCGAATTTAACTGGTCTGAAGTCAGTCAAAGAGTAGAAGGCTTGTTGCCGATGTTTATAGAAGTCATGGACTACTCACCTCATCGGCGAACCGAGCAATTTCGACACAAAGAAATTACCCAAGATTACGCTCAAATCTGCGATTTACACATTCCCAGCAGAAACTGCATCCTGCGAATCTGCGACCAAAGTTACGAATTTCAACAGGGAATTGACCTTACCAAAACTTCAGCAGCTATCTCAGTATCAGCCAACCCAAAAAATAAAACATCCAGACTCAAAAATTCCCGCCAAATACCTCAAAGCACTACCAGAATTAACTGGAATCACTTACTTGAAATATTTGACCAACAACTTGACGTTACAGTTTGGTCGGAATTTACTTTCTTTGCCGAGACCGTCCTCGATTACACTCATATGTTAAGCAAGATTGACTCTCATATAGAGGTCGATCGTAAATCCGAAACTCCTTGGGACCCAGCTTTCCAGCTATACAGCGGATTAGCTTTCCTGAGAAAATCAGGGAATGGGGAATAGAACAAAGAGTTCAAAATCAAAAATCAGAAACACCTGTTCTTAATTTTTAAGCTCGGCATTTGCAATTTTCCAATGCCCTATTCCCTATTCCCAATTTCCTACTTAGTTTTCACCTGACGGGCCATTTCCCGGAAACTATTCATGCTGGGGCCAGGGGTTCTACGACTTGCATTTGATGTGGGCATTAAATTATTAGGAGCAAAGGTCAGAATCGGTTCACTTTGACTCAGCACTTTGCCGTTAGTTGCTGCGGCTGCTGCTACCTTCACGGGTTCCGAAGACTTAGCTGGAACGCTTGCAGCAGGTTCCTTTCCTTTCTTAGCCTTTTTAGTCGGTTCAGCTTTCTGGGACTTCGCAGATTTAGCAGGAGCAACTTTTTCAGGTGCAGATGCCGCCGCCGCCACTACAGGCTCAGCCTTCTTAGCAGTAGCAGGCTCAACTTTTGCTGGCTCCTTCGCCGGAGAATCGCCCAAATCCATGAAATATTCCGACTTTTTCAAGCCCAACAATCTGCCGAAAAACCCGAAAATACCGCCAAAGAAATTTTTGATAAAACCAAACATTAGACTTACTCCTTTTGTTTTTTTAGAGAAATTCGTACAAGCTTCGCAACAAGGTTAGAGTACGAGGTAACTAAACTTTTGTCTACATTTCTTAATCAAGATTAACATTTCCTGATTAAAACTAGCGACCTTCTAGTAATTTTTACTCATGAATGCTAGCCGTACTTCGCACTTATTTACGATTATCTCAGAATTTAGAGCCGATTTCCAATTTCACCAATGACGATCGAGATCCGATTCGCTAGCTGTCCACTAGGGGTGAAACTCATAAGGAGACTGGTTTAAGCTGTTATTTGTAACCAATTATTAAGCAAAATGAACTGTTCTATCGAGCGCAACCCCGTCATACTCATCCACGGCATCTGGGACACGAAGACAATTTTTAATAAAATGTCCGCCCACCTCACCAATTGGGATGGTCAGTACACAGCCTCAATCTCCTCCCCAATGACGGTAGCCTCGGACTCGATTTACTAGCAAAGCAACTGGCAGAATACATCTCTGAGACGTTTCATCCAGAACAGTCGATCGATCTAGTAGGCTACAGCATGGGTGGTATCGTCAGTCGCTACTACGTCCAGCGCCTCGGAGGAATTAACCGGGTACAGCGATTTATTACTATATCTTCGCCTCACAATGGCACTTTTACCGCTTACTCTCTGCCTTTACCGGCATACTTGCATATGCGTCCCGATAGCGACTTGCTGCGCGATTTAAACCAAGATGTGACCATGCTCAAACGCATAAATTTTACATCAATGTGGACGCCGTTTGATGCGATGATTTTGCCAGCAAACAGTTCCAGGATACCAGTAGGTAAAGAAGTTAAACTCAACGTTTTGCTGCACCGCCAAATGGTGAAGGATTCCCAGAGTATTAAGGCATTAGTTGAAGAATTGAAAACACCTATTTTACAATCTAAATTACCAGTTAATTATGAATAGCAATTGCGATCGTAAGTAGTTAGTCATTAACTAATTAATGCGCCGAATAAACTCTAAAGGTAAACCATCAGTATCGGCAATAAAAGCTACTTCGTAAACATTTTGCCCGATCGCCTGTTGAGTCGGTTCTAATAAAACTTTCAGCGGTTGCAACTGGCTTGATTCCTCTTTACCTCTTTCCTCAAACTGCTCTTTTAGAGACTGTAACCAAGTAGGCAAATCACTTGTCGCCTCAGTTAGATCGAAAGATAAATGATAGTATCCAACATAATGCTCGTCGCCGAAAGCATCAGGTGCGGGTTTAGGTTCCGGGATTTGAATTAGTTCGATGCGTCCCTTGAGACCTTCCATCCAACAGGCTAGAGTGTAACCGGTAGTAAAGCGATCGCTCACAGTAAATCCCAACTGTTCGTAAAAGGCGATCGCCCGGTGAATATTAGCAGTCCGAATCGAGGCGTGGTGCATTCGATTTTAGATTTTAGATTTTAGATTTGAGTAGCTCCGTAGGGTGCGTCACCATTAACGACGGAGGGGGGGTTGTCAACTGTCAACTGCTATAACTATTCAAACAACCGAAAATACGGATATCTAATCGGAACTCCCGGCTCTTTTTCCAAATCAAAATTAATCACTTCCCAGCAAGGTTCCTCTTGGGGCTCGGGGCTAAAATCGACAGGTAAACCGTAAAGTCTTGGGCGTGGCGATTCCGACTGACCGCGCCAAGGCGTACTTCGCTCTAAATAAGCGCTGATTAAGTCGCGATATCGCTGGGCGATGATGACACGAGTTGCTCGATAACCTTGAGTATAGAGTCGATCGAGCGCTTCATGAATTTCAAACCGAATTCCGTCGGGGTGAGTATGCTGTCGGTACCATTCATCTTCCCAGCGGCGCCAGTGTCGCCCAGACTGAAGGTGAACCAGTTCCCCGGTTTTTGGGTCTGCCTCAAATGCCCCGTGACGCGGACACAAATAGGTATCGGTGAGAGTTAGGGCCGGAATCGTTTGGCGACAGTGGGGACACTGAATCTCCGGGCCAAACATCGGGTATTGCAAGGCTACTTCGATCATGTAGTGCGTCCCAAGATATTTTCTCTGCAAAAGTGCCAAATACCTTTATTATATCCCGTATCGACACCCACCGAATCAGCTAGAACAAAACAGTCCTGCATCTAAATTTAAGCTTGTGAGTAGCATGATGCTCACTCCACAAGACTTTTAAGTAATACAAGCGACCAAAAAGATGAGCAATTTCAACCAACATCTGACCGCACTTCCTTCCTATTGGCCTGTTCCAGATGTCTCTCAAGCTGCTTTTGTGGCTGAAAGCGCTGTTGTCATCGGCAGGGTAGAGGTGGGTGCGGGGGCGAGTATTTGGTACGGTGCGGTGGTGCGGGGGGATGTAGAACGAATTTCGATCGGCCTTAGTACCAATATCCAAGATGGAGCAATTTTACACGGCGATCCTGGGAAACCGACAGTTTTAGAAGATTTCGTGACAGTCGGACACCGAGCCGTGATTCACTCAGCTTACATTGAGCGGGGAAGTTTAATCGGAATTGGGGCGATCGTCCTCGATGGAGTCAGGGTGGGAACTAGCTGTATTGTCGGTGCGGGTGCTGTTGTCACCAAAAATGTGCCACCTTACTCGCTAGTTGCGGGAGTACCTGCGAAACGATTGCGGGATGTGTCCGAGTCAGAAGCTGCGGAATTGGTGGAACACGCTAAGCGGTACGAAAAGTTGGCCTTGGTTCATGCTGGGAAAGGAGATGATTTGGGATTTGCTGAGGTTAAAGAATAAAGCGATTTATCGTGGAGTATGGTGTGGGGATTCCGTCTGTTTGGCTAAACTAATAAATGTGTATCGCTTTCATCATGTGGTAGGCTACTAGCAATTGGGTCAAAGCTAGCGGGTAACTTTGCAAAACTTCACCTGTTGTGCCGATAAGTTTGCCAATTTCTGGATTGCCTTGAGCAGAGCAAAATCCCCGCAGGTGAGGCATTTCACTGCACAAAATCATCTCCAATTCGTTTACCTGATCGTTGGTAGCGTTTGAGTCTACTTCCAAAACATCAACTGGTTTGCCCATATCTCGATCGAGCCCCAGGCGAATTGCCGGTTTCAAACGATCGCTGCCTTGGTCTAAAATCTTAATAAAATCCGGGTGAGGAATTGTTGGTCTCAGGATTAAACGGACACTCAAATTTACTTCTGTGTCCTCTTCTGGAGGGTAAAAACTAACTACAACATCTGCAAACTTCCGCTGAGGGCGAATAAAGTCTTCCGAATCAGGTTCTCGCTTTTCCATTTCTGCAAGCACCTGTTCTTCTGTATAACCGCGCTTCATGATATCGCGCTTAACTTTCCACTTCGTTCGGAGCGGTTCTGGGGGAGCAAGATATACTTTTACGTCGTAAGAATCGCGAATGGTTCTAGTTGCGTAACCCAGCAAACCTTCAACTATTACAAATTTGCTAGGCTTGATGTATTCGGGCGGGTCGAATGTACCCGTGGTATGATTGTAAATAGGTTTGAGAATAGCTTGTCCGGTGCGCAGCAGGCTGAGGTGTTGCTGCATGATATCGAGGTAATTGCAGTCGGGATGCAATGCTGTGAGCCCTATTTCTGCCCGCTGCTTTCTATCGTAGCGGTGATAGTCGTCCGTACAAATGATGGTGACATTTTCCGATCCCAATACTTGTGCAATTCCCCGCGTTAGGCTGGTTTTTCCCGCTGCGCTGTCTCCGACAATACCGAGAATAATTGGACGATCGCTCATTGTTGTTTCCTCGCCGGACAATTGCAAATTTTGTTGGAAAGTTTATATTTTATCAAAATTGCGTTCGATCGGATCGCCATGAGAATAGTTTTACCTTTAACAGCAAGAAGGTTCACACTGTACCTGTACCCAGGGAGCGTGTTGATCAGCATTTTCTCAAAATGTCAAACTTTTGTAAAATTTCTTAATAAAACTTGCAAAGGCTGTAGCTTCGCGGATTAATGTTTCCATTCAATTAGTTTCCCCAGCGAGTGGGGACAGAATACTGGGATCAATTTTCTGAAGTTCCGCAAACTTACTAGAGCTCAGCACACATTCAAAAGTCGAATACTGCACCCAAGTCCCGTAACCTTTGAGCAAATCGTGTACCTTTTGGCGGCGTTTGTCATGATTTTATGCCTTCAAACGGCCCTAAAAAAGTTGGTTTAGGACGGGTAACTCGGACTTCCCAAAGCGCTTTTAGAACTGCTAAAAATTCGCGAAAACTGTAGCGAACCATCGTACTTCGGCGAAATTTACCCCAATCCGGCGTTCCCAAACCGATCGCCTCTACGCCCAACTGTCGGCACGTATAAACAGCGCGGGGCAAGTGGAAATTCTGGGTGACTAAAACCGCCTGTGTGATGCCAAAAACCTCCTTTGCCCGATAGCAACTTTCGTAGGTAGAGAAACCTGCATAATCTAAAGTGATATCCTGAGTTGGTACGCCCTGTTTTTCTGCGTATTCCTGCATTACTTTCACTTCGTTATAATCTGGGCTGCTATTGTCTCCCGTCATTAAAAGTTTGTTAACTCGCCCTGCTTTGTACAAGTCGATGGCAGCTTGAACTCGATCGGCTAGCATCGGTGTCGGAGTACCATCTTCCCAAATTCCCGCACCGAAAACAATCGCAATTGGTTTGGCGGGAACCTCGGCTAAATCTGTGCGCAGGTACTTACTTGTAGCTAGCCTGACGTAGTAGTTGAGGGCGATCGATGTGAGCACTGAGGTTAATATTAACAGCGGGATGGCAAAGCGCCATTGAAATATAAATGATTTAGGCAACATAAATTCCAGTTAACTTCCTATATAATTACACAAACAGGCACCGTCGCGGGTCTAACAATTGTCAACAGTCCTGGACGCACGCGGGGTCAAAAACCCGGTTTCTGCATCAATATCTCTCCGATGTATCGACGATTTTTCGGAGAAACCGGGTTTTTTGCGTAAGTCCTAGTCAAGTTATGGAATTTACATTATATTGACAAAATCATGATTCAACAACAGCCAAACTTTGAATTGCTGGAATCAATTTTATGGGAACCAGAAAACGGCTATTGTTTGCTAGACAGACATTTAGAAAGATTAGAGCGATCGGCTAATTATTTTAATTTTCCCCGATCGCTAACAGCAGCAAGCCAAGCTTTACAAGAATTCAATATTACTAGCGGATCGATCGAACAAAAAATCAGATTAACACTATCTTATGAGGGAAAGCTAACATTACAAGCCCAAACACTAGATAATGGTATCTTAAAAATAGGTGCATCTGTGGGAATTGCCCGGAAACCGATCGATTCTCAAATCCCATTTCTTTACCACAAGACAACTTACCGATTGCCTTATACAATGGCTCTGGAGTCGCAACCCGAATGTCAGGATGTCTTGATGTGGAATCAAGATGGAGAAATCACCGAATCTACGATCGCCAATATTGCGATCGACACTCCCACAGGCTTAATCACACCTCCTGTCAAATGCGGTTTATTACCGGGGACATTTCGCGCTCAACTTCTCGCGGAGGGGAAAATTAGAGAAGAGTTCATTACTTTAGATGATTTGCGCAATACTCAGACTCTATTTCTGATTAACTCCGTTAGGGGTTGGATACGGCTCAAAAAAGAGGAAAACCGAGATATTTGGAAAGTTGTCGATTTTAGATTTTAGATTTTAGATTTTAGAGGCGACCTCCTCAATCCTATTATACTCTCAATTATGAAACTAATACAACCATGGCAGTGGCGAAAACTTCCCCTAAATCAACGCAGTGGATCTGAGATTTTTCAGGCTTTATTTATTGGTAAAAATGCTGAAAATGTCGGTTCAATGTCCGGTGTTTTCCCTCGCGATATGGCCGTTTTGCTAGAAAGTCCAGTGACATCTTCTGCAAACTTGGCACGATATTCTATTTGTGCAGGTTCTCCCCGGATAATTGATGGTCAATCTCAGTTATGGACGCCACCAGTCGGTGAAATCTTACCTTTTTTGCGCGCTCTTTTGCACTCTCAAAAGCAAAATTTAGCACTGAATTTACCACCGGAAATTCCTTTTAGTGGCGGTTGGTTGGGATGGCTCGGTTACGATGTAGCCTGGGAAATTGAGAAGCTGCCCCAAATCAATCAAGATGCGCTTCCTTTCCCAGTTAGCTGTTGGTACGAACCAGCATCTTTTGCTGTTTTAGACCATCACAAGCAAATTCTCTGGTTAGCTGCTACTCAACCCGATCGCCTCGGTATTATGCAGGATCAATTAGCACCAAAAAAAAGAGAAATAATTCCGAAAAGTAGTCTTGAGAAATATCAACAAAATTCGGCTACTCCTGATTTTAAATTATCGCAGAATGAGTATCAAAAAATAGTACGAATAGCTCAGAAGTATATTCACGCGGGTGATATTTTTCAGGCTAATTTATCTTTGCGGTTTGAAGCCCAGACGGATTGCGATAGTTGGTCAATCTATCGCGCTTTGCAGCAGATAAATCCTTCTCCTTTTGCGAGTTATTGGCAAACTCCGTGGGGGGCAATTATTAGCTGTTCGCCGGAAAGACTCGTTCAATTATTAGGAAAAAAAGTTGATACTAGACCGATCGCCGGAACTAGACCGCGCGGTTTAACTCATTTTCAAGATGCAGAATTAGCACGAGAATTAATAGATAATATTAAGGAAAGAGCCGAACATATTATGTTAGTAGATTTAGAGCGCAATGATATCGGGAGAGTGTGCGAATGGGGTTCTGTAAAAGTTAACGAATTTCTCACCATTGAACGCTACAGTCACGTGATGCACCTGGTTAGTAATGTGATTGGTACATTGAGACAAGATTGCGATGCGATCGACTTAATTCGAGGAGTATTTCCGGGCGGTACGATTACAGGTTGTCCGAAAGTGCGCTGTCTGGAAATCATCGAAGAATTGGAACCAGTGAAACGCAACTTATTTTACGGTTCCTGCGGTTATTTGGACTGGCGCGGCAACCTGGATTTAAATATTTTGATTCGCACTCTTTTATATGCACCAAACAGCGATGGCAAATCGGGGGGAACTGTTTGGGGACAGGTGGGCGCGGGGATTGTTGCTGATAGCGATCCGGAAAGAGAATGGCAGGAGTCGCTGCATAAGGCACAAGCTCAACTTAATGCTTTGAAATTAGCGGAAATATTTTAATGCTTCGCCCAAACGCAGCGTCGGGATTTGGCATTCGGATAATTAAATTCGGGTTTTATCCGTGGGTTGGGCGAAGCATTCGGACATATCAATTCGGGTTTTTCCTGTTTTATTATCACCCGAATGCTTCGCCCCTACGGGTTTAATGATTTACCGAATATTCCCAGAACCAACTGCTTCAGAAATAGAATTAAATCCTTGTTCTCCCAACTTTTTTACCAACCCTTCGAGAATCCGCCGCACCATCCAAGGCCCTTCATAAACCCAACCTGTGTAAACTTGAATTAAACTCGCACCGGCTGCAATCTTTTCCCAAGCATCGTCAGCGGTGAAAATGCCGCCAACTCCCACAATCGGCAATTCTCCTTTAGTTTGCTCCCAGATAAATCGGATGACTTCTGTCGATCGATCGCGCACTGGTTTGCCACTAATTCCCCCCGATTCTTCGCTAATTAATTTGCCTGTTTCTCGCAGGATTTGCGTTTGCAATCCGTCGCGGCGAATTGTGGTATTTGTGGCGATAATTCCTGCTAGTTGGTAAGTTTTTGCCAGGTCAATGATTGAGCCGATCGCCTCCCATTCCAAATCCGGCGCAATCTTGACTAAAATTGGTTTGATTCCCCGATTTTCCTGTTGCAAAACTGACAAAATTGTGCTGAGCCGATCGGCATCTTGGAGTGATCGCAAGCCGGGGGTATTCGGAGACGAAATATTCACTACAAAATAGTCGCCCCAGTCTTTGAGAAGCTTAAAACTCTCCAAATAGTCCGCTGGTGCGTCCTCTAGCGGTGTTACCTTAGATTTACCGAGATTGATGCCGATCGAAAACGGGAAATTGGCTACGGAGTCAGCAGCAGATTTTGCAACCGACGGCGGGCGAATCTCGCGCCAGGGGCGGGTTGCCCTCTTGCTTCTTGCCTCAAACCGGGCAGCCATTGCCGCCGCCCCTTGATTGTTAAATCCCATGCGATTGAGGGCTGCACTGTCGCTAGACAAGCGGAACAAGCGCGGTTGGGGGTTTCCCGGCTGCGGTTGGGAAGTGACTGTGCCGAGTTCAGCAAAGCCAAAGCCAAAATTTGCCCAAATGCCAGCAGCCACGCCGTTTTTATCGAATCCCGCCGCTAAACCGACAGGATTTTTAAAGTTCAGCCCCCACAGCGATTGTTCGAGGCGAGAATCTTGCAGTCCCAAAGATTGGTGGAATTGAGATAGTATGCGATCGACTGCGGGATTTGACAAGGAGCGATCGGCTGCTTCGAGAACTTGCAGGGTACGGTTGTGGAGCCATTCGGCATCCGCTTTCAATACTGAAAACAACAGGGGCCGCAATCCAAATTGATAAATATCCATTAAACAGTTGACAGTTGACAACGAGGTTTTTAGACAGTTGACAGTTGATAATTGATAATTTGAACTTCCGGATGGAAAGAATTAGAGTCAGGGATTTAAGGTGCGAATTTCACTTCGATTTTTATTAAATTTGGCAGACTCAAAAATGAGTTATACCGAAATCTATTTAGGACTTATGCAAAAAAAACCGGTTTCTCCCAAAAATCGTCGTTTCTTTCGAGAAATGTGGGCGCAGAAACTGGGTTTTTGACCCGCCGTAGGTAAGTCCTGATATTATAAGTCGATCGTCGGCATTTTTTAATTTTTAATTTTCAAACTTTAATTTTTTTAACTAAACAAAGTTGTGAGGAAGCTTAGAAATGGGTCAGCAGGAAAGACCGAAGGATTTAGACAAACAAATCGCGGCCCTGGAGCGAGTGCTTCAGATCCTCCGAGAAGAGGAGAACGTGGAAGTTCTACTGGAGACAACGCTCGATTATTTGCAAGCAGAATTCGACTGGCGATTAATTTGGATCGGACTGTACGATCGCACTAGTCACCGATTGTTTGGTAAAGGCGGAATGACGCCCAACGGCGACCTTTCTTTTCTCAAACAGCGGTTTACCCTGACTCCGGGAGACCTGCTAGAGCAAGTGGTGATTCAACTCCGACCCGTGGCAGTCCCGGATTTGCGATCGGAAAACAGAGCCGGAGAATGGCGCAAAGCAGCTCAAACCTTCAACATTCAAGGCACAACTCTGTTTCCACTCCGTTACAAAGACCGCTGCTACGGCGTAGTTTTGGTCAGTTCCCAGGAGTGGGGAGCGACGCCGAAAACCGGAGAAAAAACGCAGTTGACAATGATATTTGGAGCGCTGGCAACTGCTCTTTATCAAATAGAAAAAGACTGGCAGCGAACTCTTGCCAAACACCCGGACGAGTCGCTGCTGACACTGATTTCGCAGTTGCGGGAACTGCGATCGCTCGACCAATATTTGCAAACAGTGGTCGAACAAACTCATGAATTTATCGAGCCGACACGTACTAATGTTTACTGGTTCGAGCGAGAACGGCGCTATTTTTGGCGCCGAGTCAGCAACCGCCCAGTGGCTCCGGGTTTGGGGGGGCTGAGTCGCCCTTCTTCTGGCATCACTGTGCAAGATTTGGGTGGGTTTTATCAAGCTTTGGCAAACGAGCAAATGGTCTGGATCGGAGAATCTCACAGTTCTCTGAAAACCGAACTCACGGGACGGCTCATGCAGCAAATCCGCGCTCGCTCTCTGTTAGCGGCACCAATTGTTTTAGAAGGCGAATTGTTGGGATTTTTGGCAGTCGAAGCTAACGAACCTCGAATCTGGCAAGACAATGAAAAAAATTACCTGCGGGGAGTAGGGCAATTAGTGGCTCTGACGGCTCCTCTGTCGGATATGGAAGCGCGAATTCAGAAAACAGAGATCGATCGCGATTTAACTGCCGGAATAGCTCGCGCTATCTACAACGATGCCGACTGGGGGGAGACTCTGAAAACAACTGCCGAGCAACTGTGCGATCGACTCAACTGCGAATATTTTCTGCTATTGCTGTACGGCGAAGAACAGGATCGATTTGAAATTGTCTGCCAAAATCAACCTCGCAACCGCAGACAAGTGCCATCGCCGCTCAAAGCTCTCGATGTTGCGGATCTGCGCCTGTTGGAAGCTAGCGGAGATGCTCTGGCAATTGAAAATTGGGAGGAAGATGGACGGTTGGCTGCTTGGCGGGAAGTGCTGGGGGAAGCGGGAATGCGATCGCTCTTAGCCTTGAACACTCGGGGGTTGAAGGAAGAAGCCAACCCCCCGAAGGGGGAAGGAAGAAGGAAGAAGGAAGAAGGAAAATGCAAGATAATTAATGGTTTCAGCAATTTAAAATGTCAAGAGTCATGCCCGAAGGTTACTATAGA
>JAAUPI010000102.1 GCA_012035135.1 Microcoleus sp. CSU_2_2 | reverse complement strand
TAGGGGTGAAGCATTTGGGCGATAGTCTGTGTCCCCAACCCTCTTAGTTTGTGTCCAAATGCTTCACCCTCCCCGCAGATCGATATCGATCGCGATCGCCTAATTTCTTTTTAGGAGATGTCTAATAGTCATTAGTCATTAGTCATGAGTCTTCGGGTGCGTCGCCACAAAGAATCCCTACCATTAGTCTTCGGGTGCGTCGCCACCTTAAATCCCTCAAAAAAATCGACAATTTCGCAGCGACGCACCTTACCATTAGTCTTCGGGTGCGTCGCCACCTTAAATCCCTCAAAAAATCGACAATCAATGAGCGACGCACCTTAGCATTAGATATCTCCTAAAAAGATTGTCAAAAACAGGCAGGATGCCTGTTCCACACTAATTATGGGAGATGTCTATTAGTGATTTGTTATTGGTTTTTTGTTAATCGCTTGCTGCGGCTAATAATAAATAACCAATAACATTAATCAACAATTACCAATGCCCTATGCCCAATTACCCATTCCCATCAACTATTGATTTAAAACTAATTCAATACTCTGCTCAACTTGCCGGAGTTGCTGTCGCTGGTACTCGATCCAATCTTTTTCCGCCGCCCGCTGTTCCAGTGTTTCCTGCTGGTAGCGCACCTGCTTTTCTAAAAACTTGTTGTAAAACATTATCACTTTTTCAACTGCTTGAATCGCTAGTTTCATTCGCTCCTCAAAAATTGATGAAATCAAATTATCCATGAGCGTTCCAATCACTTTACAAGACTCTTCAAAATCGCGTAAACTGATTCCCAACTTACTTTTATGCACCAGATTTTCCACAGGAGCTTTCAGCGTTTCTTTAAATGTTTTCATATAAGCATCAGGCAAATATTTCAGCGGCTCCGTAAACTTCGATACAATCTCGCTGCCTATTGATTGCACTCGCTCTCTAAATCTAGATTGACTTTTGAGGTCGAAGCATTCAATACAAATTTCTATTTTTTCTATATCAATAGATTCTAATTCTTTAAAAACTTGACTGAGTTCTTTCTCCAAACTCACGCTTAGCCGATCGCCCACGGAATCAACTTCATTTCGCAACTCTTTATGCAAATTATCTTTTTCAAAAAAACCGACACTATCTCTTTGAAATACTTGCTGAGTTTTATCCCACAAAAACCACTTGTTTTTTAACTTGGTAGCTTTCTCACTCCACGATTTGCGAACTTTAACAACAGCCTCATATTTGCACTGTTTTCCTAAACTGCGAATTCTCACATCGCAGCCACTTAGTTCCCCTATTTGCTCCCAGACATCCACTGGAGATGCTTGAGCAATTCTTGGCTTACTATTCCAGACATCCTCAGCATGAGAGACATCTTTGAAACACACTTGAAGTAACCCCTTAAGTCTGAGGGCCGATTGCTTAATTTCCTCAACACAAGGTTCCACATCTAAAGTCAGGTGGGTAGCTGACTGTTTAATTTCTATGGATTTATATTTGTCTGCCAGCACTTGGTCAGCGTACTGGTTAATAATCTCAAACAGCTTTAGATACTCGTTCATTTTCAAGATCGCTCTCTTTTACTCAATAGCATACAATACAGAACATCTGCCTTTTTGAATGCTAACTGGGTCACAACATGGACTATCTATTCACTTCTGCAACTCAGGCTCTACTCAATACTGGCAAACTCGCACAACCTGTGGCCAAAACAGGAAAACTGCTCCCTGTAGCTAGAGATCCGGCGACAGCACAGTTTGTGGAGATCGCAAAAATCTTTTATCCATCAACGACTGGAACTCAAGAAGCTCGAGGAGTTCTAGGATTTCTTGCGCAGTTAGCCGGAGGTGGCCCCGTAGAGCCACTGGTAGCTCCCGTGCATCTGACAATAGCGCCGTTGCAGATTGCTCAAACTCATGTGGGGTTTCAAAAAATATACAGAATGCTTAATTCTCTGAAAATTAATTTGGCAGTGATGCAGGCGACTGCTGCTGTCATTGGCATTGGTACTGTATCGGAGACTGTTTTGTCAGCAGTAAACCTCGACCAAATATTAAAATTTAGAGAGGAAGCAAAACACCAGAGGCTAAAAATTAAAGACGGATTTATCGATCTCAGACACGTCCTCAAAGATAGGGGAGTAGAGGTGATTCAGCAGATTTATAAGGTTGCTCATGACTCGAATTTTCAAATGTACCGCCAGAAATTGGTGAATGGTTACGATTCTTTTTCCAAAGGGATAAAACGCTGCCAGTCAGCCTTGACACTCCCAGATATCCAACTTCGGAATGCCGAAATTAATATCGGGCGGGATCTGCTGTTTGAAGCGTTAAAAATTTATGACAATCCTAGTTTGTTAGAGGGATTGTGTTCGACCGCACAGCTCAGGCAAATGGAATGCATTTGGGCGATCGAACAAGCGATCGGCATCACATTTCAGTTGCAACGGGCATACGATATAGTTAGCGATCGACTGAGCGGACTCCAGTCAAAAATCCGTCAAGATTGCCTAACCGTTCTGAAAGGATGCCAATCGGAACCAGAACTAGATTTTTTATTTCCAGAACTTACTAGAATTATCGGCCACGATTTAAGTGTAATAGAATTTTGGCAAAATGAGCTTGATTGGATGCAAACCTTGTCACCAAAAGAGCAGCACCAGTTAGCTAGTTTAGATAAACAAAGTGCCGATAATTTAAAAAGCAGTTTCCACACTACATTCGCACCAATAGCTGCGGAACCTTCACTATATGAAAGTTTAAAGCAAAAGTCTCACTTTCTATCCTTGCGCGACCAGCTAGTGTTCGCTCTGAAGCCGGAACTCCGTCGGGGACACGAATTTTATGTCAGCCAGCAGGCGCTCCTGACCGGCTATCAAGCTTTAGCTCCATCGAGTTGGCAAGAAATATCAGATTTAACCGTTGCTAACCTCTATTACTATTTTAAAGTCCGAGAAGACTCAACTGAAAATTATCCAACTGAGCAGGAATTAGAAACCCCTTCTTGGCACTTTTCCAAAACCTTAAAAAACAGGCTTTTTTGCGGAGATCTCCCAAATAATGACTAATGTTGACGGTTAAATAACTTCTTCCTTCTTCCTGACATCTGTTACATCCGTTACATCCGTTACAGAATCCGTTGCCGAACTTCTGATTACCTCAGCCACAACTTGATAGTATTGTCTTTAGATCCGCTCGCAATAGTTTTGCCGTCTGGACTAAAAGTCACCACATAAACCTCATCTGAATGTCCAGTCAAAGTATTCAGCAATTCTCCGCTAGCCACATCCCAAACTTTAATAGTTTTATCCTTACTCCCGCTAGCAATGAATTTCCCATCCGGACTGATAGCAACCGATACAATATCGTCAGAATGTCCATTGAGAGAGCGAATTAACTCCCCAGTTTCGAGATTCCAAACTTTAATGGTTTCATCATAAGAGCCGCTCACGATCGTCTTTCCGTCAGGAGTAATAGCAATTGACCTCACCTGGTCATCATGACCATCGATCGTCTTAATCAATCTCCCGGAACTCGTATCAACAATTGTAATTGTCTTATCCTTAGAAGCACTTACCAAGGTTTTTCCATCGGGAGTGAAAGCAACAGAATAAACAAAATCTGTATGGTCTGGTAAATTATAAATTAAATTGCCATTTGTTGCATCCCAAATCTTAGTTGTCTTGTCGCCGCTGCTACTGGCAAGCAGTTGTCCATTGGGGCTAATAGCGACAGACCAAACAGAAGCCGCATGGTCGAGACTCTGAATCGATTTTCCTGTTTTCAGATCCCAAAGCATCACTCTCCAAAAACCGGTGCCTGTTAGAAGTTGCGTACCTTTTGAGTCAAAAGCAACAGACCAAATGGTAGATGAATCTCCGTCAAAAGTGCGGAGTGACTTGCCTGTCGCTAAATCCCAAATCTTGATACTTTTGTCTTTAGAACCGCTGGCTAACATCAAGCCGTCTGGACTGAAAGCAACGGCGCCAACTGCATCTAAATGCTCGGCAAAATTTTTGACTTTGGCGTTTTTCCAGCGCAGGGCTTGTTCGCACTGATTTTGCAAGTTTTGAGCTGAAGCATAGCTGCTGGAAGTGTTGGCAATTTTTGGGATTTCGCCGATGCAGCCTTCGTAATTGCTTTCTTGATAAAGGGCAGTAATTTGATTCAGTTGTTGCGATTCTTGCTGCACTATCTGCTGCTGTTCTTTCCATTTGAGATATCCATAAATTCCTCCGATCGCAGCTAAAAGAGCAGCAATAGTTACCCCAGCGAGATAAGGATTGAATTTGCGAGTTTCTGGCGGGACAATTACTGCTGCACTCCTGAGTGGCAAGTCACTTTGTCCGTTCAAATTTACCTGCGGGGATGCCACGGAACTTGGCTGCGAATCGGGTAGAGAAACGCTGCCGGCTGGCGATGAGTTGGACTTGCGGTGTCCCTCTAAAACGATGGAAATTGCTTTGTATAATTTGGAGAATAAAGATTTAGGAACGACTAATTCTTCAATTCTCGCTGCATCTTCGTCTGTCAGTCCTAAGACTTGCTGCAAGCGTTTTAGTTCTTCGCGAGTTCTCACAGAAAAGGGATATTCTTGCTGCATGGCTTCTTGCAGTGCTTGTTCGTAGCGTTCCCCTTTTTCCCTGTATTTTCGGTACGGATTCAATACCTCGTCTTCGATTACTTCTGCTTCTTCTGGTAGCAATTCTAAACTGACGCGCAGTTCGTCTAATATTCTTCTGCCAACAAGTGTAATGTCACCACGACTGCTAGTGCGTCTACCGACTTCTTCGCGATATACTGTTAGTTTAGGAATTCTGGCTTTCGATCGATCGCCTATTTTTCTCAAGTCTGCTAAAGCTTCCGCCGCCGACTGATATCGTTCGCGAAAATCGTAGCGCACCATATTATCTAAAACATCGGCTAGCCCTTGGGAACAAACTGCTAAATGCCGCCAAATAATTTCGCCTTTATTGGAATTTTTCAAATCTCGCAGTTTCGGCAAGTCGTAAGCCGGTAAACCCGTCATTGCTTGGACGCCAATCATTCCCAAAGCGTAGATATCGCTATTCAGTTGCGGGTTGTATTGAAATTGTTCGATCGGCATATATTCCAGCGTCCCAATCCGCACAGTCACAGGCGCTTGTCTTTGAGCAATGTGGATTTCTTTCACCGATCCAAAATCGATCAAAACTAACTTATTATCTGCATACCGACGGATTAAATTTGCTGGTTTTATGTCTCGATGAATTACTCCATGACCGTGGACAAATACTAAAATTTCTAACAGTTCCTTCAACAAAGGAATTACTTTTTCTTCAGTTAGAGGCTTGCCGGGGACAATCTCGGTTGATAGCGAATGACCGGCCACAAAGGATTCAACTAAGAAGAATTCTTCATTTTCTTCAAAATAAGCAAATAGCTGAGGGATCTGGTCGTGTTGACCGAGCTTTTCTAGAACTTCTGCTTCTTTTTGAAAAAGACGGCGCGTAGTGTTAATTAATTTTGGTTCGCTGGTACCCGGACGCAGGTGTTTAACGAAGCATTGCGGTTCACCAGGACGGCGAATATCTTTGGCAAGATAGGTTTGTCCAAATTCTCCTGTTTCTATGACTTCAATGATTTGATAGCGTCCATCTAAAAGTTGGCTCACCATGATAATAACGCAGCCTTTTTATTTTGTTGATTTTCGCAAGAAACAGTTTTACTGTTAGCAGGAATTGCTATTTTTATAGCGCAGCTTCGATCCCTTTAAATTTCCCGGAAAAAGAGGAGTAGGGGTTGACTTTGAGACTTTTTCTCCCCCCTTCTGTAGGGGCGGTGCCCCGGCTGGAGGGGATCTCCGAGTCAATAAAACACGCCCTGGGGGGATCGAGAAGCTAATCATTTGTCAGCAGGCTCAATTGACTCGCAATAAACGGGTACAAGCCCTCGACACCAGGAGTGGAGATCCCAAAATTTTAGACTCTTGTTCAAGCTCCCAGATTAATCTGTGGAGTAAATCTCAAATCTCAAATCTCAAATCTCAAATCGACTGACTCATTATTTATCTTTTCAACATCTGCAAAGCTTGATATCCCAAAAAGAAGAAGCCCAAAGCGCCCAGTATGGCGATCCCATCTGCCAATACATCGACTGTAACAAATTCGCCCATTGCACTATCCTCTGACAACTGATATTTATCTTCAACTTTTCTGTCGCTGACCGGGTGGGGGTGCACCCCTCAAGGCAGGTGCGACGAAAGATGCTCACAAATTATAGCTTCTTCGAGGGTCAAAATAACTTTCTGCCCGATCGACTAGCTTTTTGGTTTAAGATTTCTTAATATTTAAGCAGACAAATTACGCCACCGAAATTTTGAGGTAAGTCGATTTTGATATTGTTAACCCTGCTAATTTTTTCTCTAATTGTAAGTACAGCCTACAGTAAGAATTTACGCCGATCGGTCACAAATGCACCACGAACGGGCAGAATTTCGACTCAGCAGTCACCGCCCTCTCCGGCGCAATTCCCTAAAGTTTCGGTAATTGTGCCAGCATACAACGAGGCAGAAAATATTCGGGATTGCGCGATCGCCATTTTGGAGAGTACATCGCTGTCTGTGGACAACTTAGAAGTTTTAATCGTAGACGATCGATCGACAGACGACACGCTAGCGATCGCCCAAACTCTGCAACAGCAGCTCAATGACCCCCGCCTTAAAATATTAGCAGGTCAGTCGCGACCTGCCAACCAATATTGGGCGGGCAAAAACTGGGCCTGCGCCCAAGCTGTGCCAGTGGCAACGGGAGATTTCTTATTATTTATCGATGCGGACGTGCGGCTCAAACCGGATGCGATCGAAACCGCCATTGAAACAGTTGAAACCGAAAAGATAGATTTGCTAACCTGTATGCCCGCCCTGGTTTGCGAGTGTTTTGCCGAGTGGTTGGTGCAACCGTTAATGTTTAATCACTTAGCAGTTTGCTTCGACTTTACCGCTGTCAACGATCCGACAACAGATAGTGCTTTTGCTGCCGGACCGTTCATGTTATTTAGGCGATCGGCTTACGAAAAAATCGGCGGTAACAAATTAGTAGCAAGCGAAATTGTTGAAGATGTGGAATTAGCTAGGCGCATCAAACGTGCGGGTTTAAAGCTTGGACTTTATGCCGGGTCAAATTTGGCATTTGTGCGAATGTATCGGTCTTGGAGCGCCTTGTGGGAAGGCTGGACGAAGAATCTTTATTTGGGTGCTAACCGCAATTGGGGAATGATGGTTTACATGGCGACGATTATGTTCTTTCTCTATCCTATGCCGTGGTTGGCATTAGCTATTTTGCTGGCTAACGGGGAAGTTGCAAACCTAATTACCAATCACCAATTACCAATTACCAATTACCAATTACCAGTTACTTTGCTGAGTATCTGTTTAGCAGTAACAGTCATTTGGCAACAGTACAATTTACGCAGTTTAGGGGCCCAGATTTCTGATTGTTCGACGAAATACTGGTGGTTGGGAGGTTTGGGAGGAACGTTAGTCGGGGCAATTGCGATCGCCTCTGCAATTAAAACAGAAACCGGTTGGGGATGGACTTGGCGGGGTAGAGCCTTGCAAATTAAGACTTAATAGAAAGTGTAGCGATCGTACTTCAAGTTGTTGGGGGGCGATCGCTTTTTTGAAGAATTGGGTAACAACTTAGATTTTGATAAATTACTAGAAAGTAGATTACAATCAAAGCAATCACCCCTGTCAAGATGACGCCGAGCCTAGTCGAAAAGCCTTGCTGTAGAAAGATGACGGTGACTTGAGTCAGCAATCAAAGGTAGTTTCTTCTTTTTGGGGGAGCGTGGCTGCTTAAGGAAAGACTTCAAATTCACTCGCCGAGCAAAATCCAACAGAAAATCATATAATTGAGACAATGACCAACCTTGAATACGCGCCCAATTATCAGGCGAGCATAGCGATTGTCATACCCAGATAAATCCCAGGGCTGTTTCATTACTTGTCTAAGTCAGGTTATTTATGATTTTTTGTATAGGAATTAAAAAAAATGATTTATGAGTACCCCCAAGGCATACCTGAGCAGTATGCAGGCATCGTAGAGGAACTGTGGAATCAGGCTCAAGAAGTTCGATCGACCCATATTCAAAGACCCCGTTCTGGCAATGCTGCTGCTGCCAAACTACAACTAGATACTGGTGCAGTTTATAATAAAGAAGCTACTAAGGAGAGGTTCCCCAATATTAAAGTGATTATTTTCTACGAACATCCATATCCGTAGAAATAGAGAATAGAAAACCAGTAGAGCCTGCCAGGGCTTTACTGGCTTCTATATCTGGGGTAAAATAGAGGTGATATAAAGCGTAAAATTAGCTGGCTCCTGATTGACGATTAAGGAAAATATATATTGAGGGAAGATCGATGATTAAGTTTGAGATAGGTCATTACACCAATTTTAAGTTGCCCAACAATTTAGATATTCCAGAGCAATTGCAGCAAACTCTTCAAATGGTCTGGGACAGAAAGTATCGGGATTTATACGAAAGAGGTGGAAAGTACAATGTAGAAGAAGCTTTTGTGGAAGTATTGCAAGCATTTGGAATGCCGAATGATAAAGTATCCCATCAGCGATATGTGTACATGGCTTATGGAATAGCATTAGCAGCTAAACCGACCATTAAACATTACTTTCCTGAAGAACACAAGGCTGATATCGTTCAAGCAATTGTATCGTGTTGGCTAAAAGATGGTGGTGAAATCCCAGAAAATTGGGCAGATACCTTGTTTCCTCATATCGACAAATTGGAAGATATCAAGCTGCTGATGAAGCTTATAATATCTTCTATGGCTTGCTGCAAACACTCAATACCAAGACAGCTTATAATGCCATCTTGGATATTTTGTATGATGCAATTACCGGTGATGCCATTTCTGGCTTTGCTGAAGCCCAACGAGATATGTTTAATTGGTGGCTGATCGAAGTAATTCCTGCTGCCTATTGTTTAAAGCTGCCATCTACTTTATATTCGGGAAAATGGGAATTTCCGCCCCTGAGTCAGCGTGCGTAATTGCGATGAGGCAATCAATAGTATTCTGTTTTTATCTTTCCGCATAAACAAAAATTGCAGTAGTAGGGTGCGTCAGATGTGAGATTTGTAATCTGCATGGAAAGTCTAATTCTGACGCACCAGGGAATTAATGGTGCGTCAGATGTGAGATTTGTAATCTGCATGGAAAGTCTAATTCTGACGCACCAGGGAATTAATGGTGCGTCAGTATGAGATTGTTGGTTTGTGGCGAAAATAATCATAGCTGACGCACCCTACAATAACTATGTCGCAGTAGTAGGGTGCGTCAGATCTGAGATTTGTAATCTGCATGGAAAGTCTAATTCTGACGCACCAGGGAATTAATGGTGCGTCAGTATGAGATTGTTGGTTTGTAGCGAAAAAATCATAGCTGACGCACCCTACAATAACTTATGCTTCTGCATAAACAAAAGCAGGTACGCGCTTGTAAGCAGGAGTACCCGATCGCCTTTCAATCGGCGCACTAAAAATCACATTAACTTCAGGATAAAACATCAAAGCAGCACCGACACGCACAGCCCCGTAAATCACCTCGACATTTTCCATTTTGCCAGCATTTCCCTGCACCGTAACCCGCTGATGTTCCTGCAAACCGACACTTTCTGCATCCGCACGATTCATCAAAATGCAGTTGCGGTGCGGCATTCCCCGGTATTTGTCATCAATTTTGTAGACAACAGTATTGTGCTGAGAATAACTGCGTCCCGTCATCAATGCCACAACTATACCCTGTGTTGATTCTGATGCCCCAAATTCTTTCGCTTCCGGTAACTTCAGTTTAGGTAATGGCGCGACAAACATTTTAGCTTTCCCAGATTCTGTAGGGAATTTAGGTTCCGTAAAAATTCGGCCGCTAATCGTAAATTCCTCTTTGGTTTCATCAATTGTCCCAATTTTTTCATAGCCAGGAATCGTTTGAGCAATCAGTTGTCGCACGTATTTGGTGTCTTGTAGTTTACGCCAATCCACAGGAAAATCGCCGTGAATTCGGCTAGCTAATTCCGTCAAAAAATTTATTTCTGGAATCAAATCTGCATTTTTGAGATGAGTTTCACCCTCGTCATTTAAACGCACAAAATTATTCCCAGATTCCACCGTTGTTTTGTAGGGATTTTCAAAGCGATTCAGTACGGGAATCACAATTGTATTGTGTTTTGCTAGTCCGTGAAAATGACTCAAATTCGGTTTAGTGGCGAGGTAAATAATAGTTTCAACATTACCCAAAGCGCGTTTTGCTTGAGTCGAATCTGGATTCGCCCCATACAAATTACCGCCCAGACAAATCAGCGTATCGACTTTGCCTGCATCTGCTGCTTCAATGAGCGATCGCGTTTCGTAGCCTTTAACGCGACTCAGAGGACGATCTAACAATTTTTCTAAAGCTTCTTGAATTTCTTTTCTCAGCTTCACAGTCACGCCCATAGAGCCGAATCCTTGGACGTTTGAGTGTCCTCTCACGGGCATTACTCCCGCGCCTTCTTTGCCGACATTTCCGGTCATTAAGGCAGTGTTGGCAATGCTGAAAACATTATCTACACCGTTCTCGTGCTGGGTAATTCCCATCGCCCAACCGAAGACAACTCGCGGCGAAGTGCCGATAATTGTGGCGGCGGCTTCAATTTCGGCGCGGGAAACTCCGCAAGTTTCAGTAATAGTTTCCCAAGCAGTTTCGCTGGCGTGCTGTACTACTGCTTCCCAGCCTTCTGTATAAGCTTTTAAATAGTTTTCGTCCAGCAATCCTTGTTCGATTACAGACTTTTGAATGCCGAGAAATAGTGCTGTGTCGCTGCCAGGAATTGGTTGCAAGTATAGCGAGGCAATATCGGAACCAGTGAATAGCGATTTGACTGGAAAAGCTGGAGAACCAAACTTGACTAACCCGATTTCCATGATTGGGTTAATCACAATTATTTTACCGCCTTGGTCACGAATTTTAATCAATTCGTTCATGAAGCGGGGATGGTTATAGGCAGAATTAGCACCTGCGAGGACGACGCAATCTGCTTGCTTCAAATTTTCGAGACTCACTACCGAAGTGCGGGTAGCAAACATTTCGTTTAACCCGGTTGTTGAGGGAGCGTGGCAGAGATCGGAACAATCTGCTAAGTTGTTAGAACCGAGCGATCGCATCATCAATTGCAACAAAAAAGCGGCTTCGTTGGAAGAACGACCGGAACTGTAGGACGCTACTCGTTCGGGGGGTTTCCGAAAAGCTGCTTCGGCAATCTGATAAACTTCTGACCAAGAGATGCGATCGTAATGCGATTTTCCGGCCCGTAAAATCATCGGAAAACTCAACCTTCCCAATCGATCAGCTTCCATTGAAGTTAACTGCTGAAGTTCCGCTATACTCTGCTGTTCAAAAAATTGAGTTGAGATAGCCGGCTTGATTTCAGCGGAGATTGCTTCAACGCTTTTCATACATCGCTGAAGTTTTTCACCATCTTCATTAGTAAAGCCTCCTTTTTGCCCGCCGGTACCCCACGAACAAGACAAACACGCACTTTTATGCAGCAAAGTTTGCCAAAGTTTTGGGCCTTCCGGCGACAATGTATGTTCTGCCCAATATTCAATTACAGGTAAACCGCCGCCTATCTTTGGGGTTTCCTCGTTTGTCTCGCTGAATGGCGGAGTGGGTTGGACATTTTGGGAGTTGGTGTCCATACGGTTTACCTCACAGTTGAATTTATTACTGAAATTTTACCGTAAATTTAGTGTCATAAAATTAGCCGAGAGATAGATTGTTTAAACTGGAATTGGGAATTCGGAATTGGAAATTAGTAAATCCACTAAAGGCAGACGCGTAGGGTGCGTCAGATAGAGAAAACCTGTTGAAATCGAAATAATCAAGATCTGACGCACCTTACAATTTGATTTAACTAAGATCTTTCACCATGCTCAAGAACAGGCAAGATGCGTGTTCCACGGATCGATCGGATTTGATACCAAATCCGGGTTATTCATCCCCGTTATGAAGGAGGCGATTGAAATCGCTTCTCTACAAACAAAATATCCTATTTAAATGCGCAACAGTTTATCACTCAAATTCTACCGCTTATTCTTATTTAAAGTTTGCTTGCCAAATCCAAGACACAACATTCGATCGCCCTCTGCTACATTCGGGTCATTTTGTAAATAATTCCCCAACCACTCGCAACTGCGAGCCATAATATTATTCAAGTCCAAATTCTCTAAAGGCAAGAGAATTACACTTCTATTCCTGCTAGCAAAAGCCAGAGTTTTACTATCAGAACTAAAAGTAACACTCAACACTCGATCGCTCGATTCCAAAGTTTTAGATAAAATTGCCTTCTTGCCATCAAAATTCCACAGTTTAACAGTATTTCCGGCACTCGCTGCTGCAATTAACTTGCCGTCAGGACTGAAACTCACGCTTTCCACAGTATCGCTGTGGTCTAGTTTTTCCGCTGTTGTTACTCCTTTCCCATCAAACCGCCATAAGTAAACTTTTTTGTCAGCACAAGCAGTAGCAATTGTCTTACCATCAGGACTGAAACTCACATCTTTAACGCTATCTGCGTGGTCGAAAGTTGTCAGAATCTTCGCCGATGAACCATCAAATTGCCACAGGTACACTCTATTTGCTCCCGCACCTTCAAAAGCATTTTTGTTCCCAGTTGATTTATCATCAGTAGCCGTAGCCGTCGCGATAGTTTTACCATCGGGGCTGAAACTAACACTAATTACCGGGTTGTTGTGGTCGAGTTTTGCCAGTAAAGTTGCTTTGGCACCATTCCAACGCCAGAGATACAATTTGCGATCGATACTTGCGGCGGCAATGGTTTTCCCGTCAGGACTAAAACTGACACTTTTAACAAAACCACCATGTGCTAAAGTAGCTAACAGTTTACCCTGTAAATTCCAGAGTTTCACTGTTTTGTCATCGCTAGCAGAAGCCACAGTTTTATTGTCCGGCGAAATACTCGCCCAACTCACAGAATCCTGATGACCTTCTAACTTTTTTAACAAACTACCATCCCATGCCAAAGTCTCACAGTTTGATCTCCGCTAGCAGAAGCAATAGTTTTGCCATCAGGACTAAAACTGACTTTATAAACCCAGTCTCCATGTCCAGATAAAACCTTATTTAAAGGGGTGCTATCAGGGCTCCAAATTTTCACCATTTTGTCTTTGCTTGCCGAAGCAATATTGCCATCGCCCCTGAAACTGACGGCCCTCACATCATCTTGGTGTCCTCGAAAAGTGCTCAACAAAGTGCCGCTACGGTTCCAAACTTTCACCGTATCATCTGCACTACCGGTGACAATTTTTTCGCTATCGCGACTGAAGCTGGCACTGATAACTTCATCGTTGTGTCCTTTAAGAGTTCTAATTTCCTCACCTTTTCGGTTCCAGATTTTGACTGTAGTATCGGCACTTGCGGTGACGATTTCTTGATTATTTGGACTGAAACTGACGCTGTAAACAATGCCCGAATGCTTGTTTAAAGTTTTGGGATTAATTTGAAACTTCTGAGTTTTACTTTGTCGGTTCCAAAGTTTGACAGTTTTGTCAGCACTTGCTGAGGCAATTGTTTTGCCATCAGGGCTGAATTTGACACCGAGTACCCAATCTTTGTGTCTGTTCAAAGTTTGCTGCAATTTTTTGGTGCTAATGTTCCAGATTTTGACAGTCTTGTCGTAACTGCCGGAAGCGAGGGTTTTGCCGTCGGGGCTGAAACTAACGCTGGTGACGACACCTTTGTGGCTTTCTAAAGTTATGATCGCACTTTTGTCATTATCTACTTGCCAAATTCTAATTTTACGATCGGCCGAAGCAGTTGCGATCGTTTTACCATCCGGGCTAAAAGTAACACTCGTGACATCATCACTGTGATTGAAAGTTTTTAATAACTTACCTTGCTTGTTCCACAATTTAACAGTATTATCGGTACTTGCTGAAGCAACTAAGTTACCATCTGGACTTACACTCACATCCAAAACAGACTTGCTATGCTGATCGAAACGGTTGCTTTCTTGTACTCCAGAAACTGCTTGTCTGAGTTTTTCTGCGATTTGATTTTTAGTATCCACAGGCAATGCTTTACTCTTGATAGCATCGCTGCCAATTTTGATACTGGTTCTCAACACTCCTAACTGATTTTTCTCATTAGAAAGTACCAGCGCTTCCGAACCTGAATTTAAGGCATCAGTCCGAGCTTTCTCCGCTTCCAGTCGCGCACTTTCTGCTAATTTTGTTTGATAAAATGCCATCACCGCCAAACCAGCTAATACAATGACTCCTAGAATCGCCAGTCGCAGTTGCCATCTCCGATTTTGATAGAGTTGAGTTTCCGCCTGGCGCTGTTTTTCTGTCGCTTCCGAAAGCAAAGCATTTAGCTCTTTTTCCTTGCGAAGTTGCTCTATTTCATCTTGATTAATTTTGTGCTGTTTTCGCAGTTCCTCGAATTCTGCCCTACTATCTAATTCTCGCTGCTGGCGAATGAAGTTAACTAGATAGTCATGAACTAGCTGGTAAAGTTCTGCCGGTAACTCTGTCCACCGAAAAACTAAACCAGATTTTACTAACAATTCTAAGACTAAATCTAATTTGTCGGCTTCTTCAAATGTTGCTAAATCCAAGGCTAATTCAGCGCGGGTTTTCAGAGGGCGGATATCATCTTCATCTGTCAGCAAGTACAAAACTCGGCGCACAGCTCCTTCATTTTCTGGGCCGCAGTCTTTGATGACTTCTTCCAGAAATCTTTCTACTAATTTTTGTTGCGGATTGTTGCCAAGTTCCTGATATTGAGTTAAAGTTGTAATCTCTTCTTCTTGTAGTTGAGCGCCGACAACTTGGAGTTCGATCGGGCGAACTTCTCCCAATTCTCCAGCTAAATCTGTGACTAATTCTTCGATCAGTTCCGGTTCCAAATAAAAGTGCGATCGTTGAGTCAAAGTGCGAATTACCGCTCGCGCATCCGCCAAAGAAAAGTTTCCCAAATAAAACAAGATATCTTTGCTGAGAATATCGTCTAAAATGTCGCTAATGATGAAATCTGCATTATTTTTGGGTCGGCAAAATTCCAGCAAATAGTGCAGGTAATCCTCTCGCAAAGACAGAATCACTTTTAAATATTTGATCTTCATGCACTCTCGCAAAAAATCAAAAAATATTTGCCTTTCCGCTTGCTCTTTCCACACAAAGAAGAATTCTTCAAATTGGTCAAATATCAGAACAGTTAATAGATGTTCCGAATTAATTTGCAACTCTTTGATAATTTTATCGTATTCGCTCTCCTGTTTTTCGATGATCAATTCTAGCGGCAGATCCTGAAGATTCCGGTCGCCATTTGCAGGCAATTCTGCACTAAAACTTTCCTGGATTTTGCCTCCTTCTACTTCAGAGTCTACCTCCGCAACTCCTGGAATATCTGTTGAAATTGCCCGATCGAATATTTCAGCTTTCCCCGCCGATAGCTTTCTGGTCAATTCCCGCGGCCAGTTGTTGTAAACTTGCAGAACTATTGGCAAAACAGTGCGCGATTCTATCACTTTTTGTTTCAGCGCAGGCACTAATCCCCCGGCTACAATTGAACTTTTGCCAACTCCTGATTGACCGTAAATTACGGTCAATTTTTCTCGCGAACCCTGCATCCTATCTACCAAACGTTTGAGGTCTTGTTCTCTACCAGAAGCGGTAATTTCATCAGCAATAGTAGCAGCGGCGACAGTAGTTTCGGCGGCGGAATTAATCGCTTGTCGGTGTGGCTGCAACTTTCCGGCGCCAATAAAAGCTCGGAACCGATACATATGTTCTACAGCGCGATAATCTTGCTTAAGTTGAAATGCTGCGAGATATTCTCCCCGCTCAAAATAAACCGATCGCAACATTTCCAAAACCCGCAAATACAATTCCGGATTGTAGCAAGGTTCAGTTGCCGATCGGGCAATTTCTAAATGTGCGATCGCCTCCTGCACCTCACCCAACTCCTTCTCTGCTTCTGCTAAAATTAACAAGTACAAGCCTTGATGCTGCGATTTTACGGGCTTTACTTTTCCAGTTACTTCCCGATGAGAGTTGAGAACATCTAGAGCAACTTGAGCCCATTCTTTTGCGCCTTTCCAGTTTTTTTGCTCTAAGGCTACGCGAGCCAAAAAGCCGTAATCTTGAGCCAAATTAACCGTTCCTAAATTTTTCATACTTTCATGTAACCTCCGAGCTTTAATAGCTAAATTCCAGAGTGCATCCCAATCTTCTAAATACTGCAATACTTCGCCAAGTTGATTAATGAATTTGCCAACTGCCTCTGGCTGTCTGGCCCGTTCTAAAACATCAATACACTGTTGAAAATAATTTTTAGCTTCTGTCCAGTAAGGACGATTTCCCGTGCGATGATGTTCCGCTTGGAAGCGATAGCAAAGGCCGAGGTGAAAAAGCAGAATTCCCTCTAATACAGGTGAAGGGTGAACGGTAAATAACAAATTGCTAAACTCGGTGTTGTCGCCGATAAATGGTATTTGATACTTCCAAAAATTGAGACTTTTTTGATATAATTCAATAGCCGCAGGAATGCGTTTTTCATGATAGGCATTCCGACCCCGAATAAATTGCAGGCTAGCTTCAATAGCTGGTTCTAACCTGACGTTATAAGTTGTCAAGTCTTGGGTAGCAGACTCTAATTCAGTCAAAGCATTGGCACCGAGAATGGCAGAATTAGTTAAACGCCAATTGCCACTTTCTAAAATCCTAGAAAAAATGCGATCGGCACTTTTCCCCAAGAAATCCACCAACTCATCGGGCCCTAGGACAAATTCAACAGTTGTTGTCCAACTCTCGATATCTGTTACTAACCGAATCAGTTTTTTTAAGATTTTGTCTGTCACCCACAGCACGACTGGAAAGGGAAAATTATTCCGAAATTCTTCCCTGACGTAGTTGGTAGAAGTCAGGACTCGATCGATCGCACTTACCGACTCTAACCCAAACACCATTAAAGCCTGTGGCTGGCTGCCAGATAGTTCTGTTTCTATAGTTGTGTAAAGAGTTTTAACAGATGTCGGCAGAAAAATTTCTCGAATCTCGATCGCAGACTCTTTCCGCAATTGCCTTATCGTTTCATCTCTGAGGATAGCGTAATTGCAACGCACCAAAGTCAGGGAAAATTGCCCCTGAGACATTCTCAGAGTGCGGGAGAGAGTTTGCCGGGAAATTTTATTTTGCTGTGCTGCGTTGTCTTGATGGTAGTGCGGATTAGTCATATTAACCATTAGTTATTAGTCATTAGTCAGCAGTCATTATTCATATCTATTCCGGTGAATTACCCATAATAAAATTGGTTTGTAGCAAGGACTTTAGTCCTCGTTGACCCAAAGGTGTAAGAAAGGACTGAAGTCCTCACTACAAACTTATGATGGTTATCTGACCGGACACGAACTCATTAGTTATTAGTTATTAGCGAGCAGTCATTAGTTATTTACTATCAATTAGCAATGCCCAATGCTCAATGCCCTATTCCCAATAACTAATAACAATTATTCACCACATATCCCTGAAATACGGCATTCCCTGGTTGACTTGCCCCTCGCTGCACTAAGATAAATTATGGGTGGTGACTCCTCAATTTCTGCAATTTCTGCGATCGCACCTTCTGTCATAAATTTAGTAATCTGCATATCTAAACTAACTGAAGTAGTTGAAAACTCAGGTTCATCCCAATCCTCGCTTTCTTCGATGCTGATGCTTGTTGGTGTCGGAATGTCCAAATCAAGCCGATCGTCCAAATCCGAAACTTTCTTGATAGGATCTATTTTCTGGCCGCTAATATTAGCCCAAGCTTCAGTTGTATTTGCCAAAAGCACGATCGGCAGTGCTACTATGGCACTTATGGCTTGTCGTGACATTATCTTCCTCATACTATCCTCCTTAGTCAGTTGTCAGTAAGAATTCAAAACTATTGTGCTCCCAACTCAAAACTCACTCACGGCGAAGAGTTCTCATTTCTACTTACTAAGTAAAAACTCTTAAACAGTAAGGTTTTCCAGTGAGATTATTCCCCAGCTTTTGGGAGTGTCCTTCTCAGATTCGCAATGCTTACAAGTTCGATCGCACTCAGCATTTGTCAAACCAGCATTCTGCTGCCAGCAGACCCATGTGCATACCACAATTACACTATATATGTCAATATTTATATTTTAACATCTTCCTTGTTCCCAGGCTCTGCTCAGTGGTCTTAACAAGCGCGTCACACCCGCAGTCCAGTAGGGCCGGCAGGGGTTTCAACCCCTGCCTCAAAGCTAAAGTCCTCTCAAAGAGGACTAATCAATTTAGGACTTATAGCAAATCCGGGTTTCCCATCCCCGTTATAATTGGTATGGTGCGTCGCTATGAGATCTCCCAATAGCAACGAGAGTTGTTCGTAGCGACGCACCCTACATTTACTACAGTTACGA
Source organism: Microcoleus sp. CSU_2_2 (assembly GCA_012035135.1). GTDB lineage: Bacteria > Cyanobacteriota > Cyanobacteriia > Cyanobacteriales > Microcoleaceae > Microcoleus. The sequence goes on along the minus strand of JAAUPI010000102.1, from coordinate 14 downwards.
GATTATAAAAGGGG
>JAAUPI010000101.1 GCA_012035135.1 Microcoleus sp. CSU_2_2 | reverse complement strand
ATAATTGGTATGGTGCGTCGCTATGAGATCTCCCAATAGCAACGAGAGTTGTTCGTAGCGACGCACCCTACATTTACTACATTTACGAGATTATAAAAGGGGTAAGTAACCCGGATTTGGTATTATTCGGTCGATCGCACTTTTATGAAAAAAATCATATTATTTATAATATATCTAATTCCGGTTATTTTATTAATCGGATTTGTAGCAAATTTTAGCGTCAACGTTCCCATTGATGACGAGTGGAGGTTAGCTAATCTTTTTGAAAAAATAGCTACTGGTAATGTAGCTTTTAACGATTTTTGGGCTTTGCACAGCAACCATCGGATCGTGTTTCCGAAAATCACGATCGCAGTTTTGGCTTTTGTTTCTCAATGGAATATTAATTATCCGTTGTGTTTTAGCATCGGTTTGGCTGTCGTAACTTTTATCGCTATCTACAAGTTATCCTCGATGCAAGTTCATAATGCCGGAGATAGTTTGTGGCATTTAACCAATATTTTAACTTGCATATTAATCTTCTCCCTGGTTCAGCATGAAAACTGGCTATGGGGATTTCAACTCGCTTGGTTTTTGGTCAATTTGTGTTTTGTAGCTGCGGTTTATTGTCTGAGTCTTAAAAAAAAATATCGGGTAGGGAAACGGCACTGCCGTGTCCATTATCGGGTAGGGAAACGGCACTGCCGTGTCCATTATCGGGTAGGAAAACGGCACTGCCGTGTCCCTACGATATTCAAATATGGATTGCAGGCTTATTCTGCTTTATTGCGAGTTTTTCCCTGGCTCAAGGTTTACTTTCTTGGTTGGCTGCAATTCCCGCTGTGGTGGCTTTAGAAGGAAATGTGGCGCAAAAAAGGAAAACACTTATTGTCTGGATGCTGCTGTTTGTGGCAACTTGTGCTATTTACTCAATTGATTATCATCCTAGTCGGAAAACCAGTATTATTTCATTGTTGAATAAGCCCTTGGTGGTAATTGATTATTTTTTGAGTTTGTTGGGTTCGCCAATTATTCGTCTATCTGGAATTTCTTCATTAGTTGGATTGCTCATATTTGCCAGTTGCTTATTCTTCGCATTCCACTTTGGCAAAAAGATTCGCGAGCATTCTGAGGCTATACCTTGGCTGTCCATAGGTTTGTTTTCTGTTTTATCGGCTCTGGTTATTACGCTTGGAAGATGGGAATTTGGTGCAATTCAGGCGATCGAATCATCCCGATATACGACTAATTCGATTTTATTGCTAATTGCTTTAGTTCAGCTTGGGCAATTGTTTGTGAGAGGAAAGAGTGCGGACATAAAGCACAACTACAAAGTTGTTTATCGTGTTTTTGCTGGAGTGTTAATTGGGATAATTATTGTGAATTCTGGACAGGCGATCGCCCAATCTGTATCTGCTCTTCCTTACAAACAAGGCGGGCAAGATTGTTTGGCATTAATTAGCTATCTGGAACCGTCAAATTTTTTCAATAATTCGCCAGAAAGTTGCTTGAGGGTGCTGACCAAAAAAACTTGGCTGGTTAGAGAAGGCGCAGTAATTCTTGATAAAATAGGCTGGCGAAAGTCGGCTAAAAATATAGAGTTTATAGACAACAAGGAAGCAGTTTTTGGCTATTTTGACAACCCCCAGACGAGTCAAAAACCTTTGAAACTTAAGAAAAATGCTACTGTTAAAGTCGCCGGATGGGCTGCTTTGCCAGAAAATTTGCAACAGCCAAATATTCTGTTGCTATCTTACGGGAATCAAAAAACTTTTTTTGCGAATGCTTATGTAAACTTAGACAGTGGTGACATTGCTCAGACTTTAAAATCTCAAGTTTACAGCAATGCCAGATGGGCGATCGCATTTTCGACGAATAATTTGCCGATCGGCCAAACTGAAATTAAAGCTTGGGTGTATAATCCTGTTGACAACCAGTTTGTCCAGTTGCGCGGTGGCGCTAAGGTAACAGTGGAGGATGAGGAGTGAAAATTTCGGTGATTATACCAGCCCACAATGAAGAGGGCTGTTTGGAAAATACCGTGCGGGCGATCGTCAATATACTCGATCGAGAAGCTATCGAGTACGAAATTCTGATTGTGAATGACAATAGTGTCGATCGAACTCTTGAGATTTGCCAAGAGTTGTCAGAGGCTTTTTCTACAGTTAGATACATCAACAATCAACCTCCCAACGGTTTCGGATTTGCTGTGCGCCGAGGTTTGGTTGAATTTGAAGGCGATGCTGTCGCGATTGTGATGGCGGATGCTTCCGACGATCCGATCGATTTGGTAGCAGGATACCGCAAATTACAAGCAGGATATGATTGCGTTTTTGGTTCCCGATTTATCAAAGGTGGCTTTGTAGTTGATTATCCCATCCACAAGTTAGCAATTAACCGTTTAGCAAACTGGTTTGTCAAAAGTATTTTCGGCTTGCCCTACAACGATGTCACCAATGCTTTTAAACTCTACCGCAAAGAAGTGATTGACGGCGTGCAGCCAATTTTAAGCCATCATTTTAATTTGACAGTGGAATTGCCACTAAAAGCAATTGTCAGGGGATTCTCCTATGATGTGATTCCTCTGAGGTGGTACAATCGCACTGCTGGTATTTCTAAGCTGAAAATCAAAGAAATGGGCAGCCGATATTTGTTTATTGTCTTGTATGTCTGGCTGGAAAAACATCTCTCTCGCGGCGACTACCACCGAACTAGAAAGATGAATGAGTTGAAGTTAGATTTGTTGCCAAAGTCAAGGACTGAAGTGATGACTGCGAAGGAATGATGACTAATGATTTTGACCTCGCAGCTATTGATACTTTGATGGCAATACTACTGCGTACCAAAATCGGGACTACAACTTAGGTAATGGGCGCAACCTGCGGAACGGTTACGAAAAAATAGTCAAATTGCTCAAAGGTCCGATCGCACGGTAAAATTTAACTTAGGAGGCTATGGGGAAGTTTGGTTTAAACAATATACTAAATTGGGAGGATTAAATCATGGTTTTGACAGTCCCAGAAATGGCAAGATTGATGTCTGATGCCAATCAACTTGAAAGTGATGAGCCAGAAATGGAAAGTTCCCTACATTATATTCAGTTAGCATTATTAGTTTCCTGTTTGGAATGGCAATGGCGCGAACGCAACGACTTTTTTATTGGAGCAAATCTGACGATTTATTACAACCAGCAACAATTGCGGAATCGGGATTTTCGCGGCCCTGATTTTTTCCTGATCAGAAACACAGCAAAACGTCCGCGTCGTTCTTGGGTAGTTTGGGAAGAAAACGGGAGATACCCCGATATAATTATAGAATTGCTCTCGGAGTCTACCGCTAGAGTCGATCGCAATCAAAAAAAGATATTATATCAAAATTGGTTTAGAACGCTCGAATATTTTTGGTTCGACCCGGAAAATTTTGAATTTGCTGGTTTTCGTTTAATCAGTCAAGAATATCAAGCTATTCTTCCCAATGAATTTGGTAGATTGTGGAGTGAGGTACTAGAATTATATCTAGGAATTCATGATGGGAAATTGCGTTATTTTACCCGAGACGGTGAGTTAGTTTCTACATCAGAGGAATCTGCACTGCAAGCCCAAGAGCGAGCCGAGCGTTTAGCGAATCAGTTGCGGGCTTTGGGAATTGAACCAGAATAGTTGTCAAAATTCATGGAAAATTTGGGTTAAAAGACATACCAAAGTGGGAGGATTAAATCATGGTTTTAACACCCCAAGAAATGGCAGACTTAATGCCAGATACCAGTAAAGTTGAAAGTCAGGAACGGGGAATGGAAAGTTCCGTCCATTATATGCAATTAGCATTATTAGTCGCCTGTTTGGAATGGCACTGGCGCAGACGCAATGATTTTTTTATTGGAGCCAATCTGACGTTTTGTTACAGCCGTCAACAAATACTTGATCCGAATTTTCACAGTCCGGATTTTTTTGTGGTTAAGAATACCGAAAAACGTCCGCGCTATTCTTGGGTAGCTTGGGCAGAAGATGGTAGATATCCAAATATAATTATAGAATTACTTGCTGCTTCTACCGCCAAATTCGATCGCAATGAAAGAAAGATATTATATCAAAATCAATTGAGAACGCCCGAATACTTTTGGTTCGATCCTGAAAATTTAGAGTTTAGCGGTTTTCGGTTAATCTGTCGAGAATATCAAGCTATTGTTGTCAATGAATATGGTAGATTGTGGAGTGATGTACTAAAATTATATCTGGGAATTCATGATGGTAAATTGCGCTATTTCACCCCCGACGGGCAGTTAGTTGCTACGCCGGAGGAAGCTGCACTGCAAGCCCAAGAACAAGCTGCACAAGCCCAAGAGCGAGTCGAGCGTTTATCGAATCAGTTGCGGGCTTTGGGAATTGAACCAGAATAGTTGTCAAAATTCATTTACTTCCTCGATTGTTTAATCCGCGAATAAAGTTGAGTCAATGCCTGAAAGAATTTTAATTGTTGGCGGTGCGGGTTTTATCGGCAGTTGTTTGGCAATTGGCTTGAAGAAACTGCACCCGGAATGGCAAATAATTTGTTTGGATAACCTGCGCCGCCGGGGTTCGGAATTGAATTTGCCTCGGCTTAAAAGTTGCGGGATTCAGTTTGTTTACGGGGATATTCGCACGGCGGCTGATTTAGATCCAGTTGCACTCAACGCTGACTGCATTATAGATTGCGCTGCGGAGCCTTCTGTGCTGGCGGGTTTTAGTTCGCCTCAGTACGTTTTGCAGACGAATTTGCTGGGTACTGTGAATGTTTTGGAGTTGGCGAGACAGACTGGTGCGAGTTTGTTGTTTTTGTCTACAAGTCGAGTTTATCCGATCGCCGCTGTCAAATCTGTTAAATTGTTAGAGTTGGCTGATAGATTTGCGATCGCCCCAGAGCAAACATTACCCGGTATATCGGAGTTAGGCATTTCTGAAGACTTCCCACTAAAAGGACACCGTTCGCTTTACGGCGCAACTAAATTAGCGTCGGAATTGCTGATTGAGGAGTACAGAGAAGCATACAACGTGCCGGCAATTATTAACCGCTGCGGGTTAATTACCGGTGCTTGGCAAATGGGTAAAGTGGATCAGGGAGTTTACGGCTTGTGGGTGGCGGCTCACTATTTTCAAAGGTCGCTGAGTTATATTGGTTTTAGGGGTAGCGGGAAGCAAGTTAGAGATTTGCTCCACGTTGAAGATTTGTTGAGATTAGTTAATTATCAGTTAGAACATTTTGCTGAATTTGATGGCGAAGTTTTCAATGTAGGCGGCGGTGCGCTCAACAGTATTTCTTTGGTTGAAGCAACTGATTTGTGCCGCAAAATTTCTGGTAAATCAATTCCGATTCATCCGGTTTTGGAGGAACGGGCGGGGGATATTCCGATTTTTATTACCGATTCTTCTAGGGTGATGGAGAAAACCGGATGGCAGCCTCTTATAGGGCCGGAAGCAGCTTTGCAGGATATTTATGATTGGATTGCTGCTAATGAAGTCGTGTTGAGTTCAATTTTGTAGGGAGTTTTTGCACCGCAGATGTTTTGTGGAATTTGGTAATAAAACCATTTATTCTGCGGTAGGGAAACGGCACTGCCGTGTCCTAATGCCGGACACGGCAGTGCCGTTTCCCTACATACATAAGAAATAGTAGGGTGCACCGCTTTCTCCACAATAACCTGACCAATCAGTACCTCATCACCAGTTACCAAAGCCTCATCAATAGTCTTACGCCCCTCACACTCAGCTATCACAGGGCCAGTTACTCCCACAGTTTCCTGACGACTGTCGGCATATTTAACAAGTTGCTGGCCGAGAATTCGCAAACCTAATTGCTGTGCAATCTCTGCTGGAATTACCAGATTAACTGCACCTTTATCTACCAACCCTTCTGCTTCAATCTCGCGCAATAGGCGAGGTGCAAGCAAACCTCGACGCACTAACTCATCATCTACTGCATTTGTCAGCTTCACCTGAGCCCAAACTGCCCCCATATTCTTAATTCCATCCACTTCTAATTTCTTTAATTCTTTCATATCATTTTCCCTTTGACTCTTTTCCTAATAATTTGGTGAAGTTAGTATAATTATATTGCAACACCGTCTAAAATTCCCACCATGACTTTAATTAAATCTTCTAAATCATCAGGTACTTTAAACAAATTGATATCTTGGAAAATCGTCTGCTGATTTCTATCTAATTTGCCAAATCGCCAGACATCTCCCATTGTCACCGCACCGTAAAGTATATTTTGCTCTTCAAGGTGCGACATAGCAATTAATTCTACAGCGAGTTGAGTAAATCCTCTGGTCATATCGTCATTTTTTGCTTCAATAATTAGCAAATCTTGATTGGATTGCACGAGATAGTCTAATTTTCCTTTAAGCCAGCTATTAATGTTGAGAGTATATTCAAATTTGAGTTGACATTGGCAGTATCGAATAATGTCTAGCAAAACTGGCGATACTAATGATTCTCTTCTGGCCATTTCGCTGCTGAGGCTAACTAAAGGCAGAATATCTTCTATTGTTTCTTTAAGCTGTATTAGTCTATTTAAGTGTTTAGTTGTTGTCGGCAAAGCTAGCCGTTGCTTGATGAATGAGTAATCAAATTCTGCTAGAATTTCATCTGTTTCATAAGGTAATTCAAAGTATGAACGAAAGCTGTATTCTCGACCTTCTTCTAAAATCTTTCGCTTGACCATAATGTTGAAATTCCCAATATGTATCCCTGTCTATTATAGCAATTATCGAAGGCTTATAAGATGAAGAATGGCAGACAGTCGATCGCACTTATCAAAAACAGGACTTACGCACCAATATCAAAGAAACCGGGTTTTTGGTCGAATCTCGTAGTTCCAGCGCCTAATTTTGGTAAAAAACCCGGTTTCTGGCCACCCATGCGTAAGTCCTAAAAAAAATATCGAAAAAGTGCGATCGACCTCAACGCCTACTCAGCAAAATAGCGAGTCAAAATCCGCATGATTTCACCGCTAATGGGCGAGGGAAGAGGCGGACTCCATTCCTCAATCTTGGCAAAACCCAAGACGTGCAGGATGTCGATGATGCGGTTAACGCCTTTGGGAGTGCCGCACAGCAGCAAGCGGACGGGTTTTCTGTCGGCGGGCGCGTCGGGAATTTCTTCTCGAAGGAGTTCGGGAACGGACTTTGGTGTTGATATCATAGAAGTCTCTCCTGATTGGGGGAGTCCAAACCCCTGCCGCGTCTCGATTGCAGTCTAGTGCGGCAGGGGTTTGGTTTTTGTTGACATCGCTATAATACCAAACTATGCGATACTGTGTCAAGACACCAGACAACATAGCAGGTAAGATAAGAGTAGATGTAAAAGAAAGAAAACCTAATGGGCGGGAAGCGCAAGCTAGAGTTGATAGCTGTATACATAACCAAGGAAAAGAAGATGGCTCTTGAAGAATGGGCTACTGCTGAAGAACGTTCAGTTTCATGGATTGTTGGCAAGGCGATCGACAAAGCTTTGCAAGAGTATGAACAACAAACCGAGGCACAACCTGCACCGGAGGTGCAAGAGTGAATCCAACAGCCATTAACCCGCTTACTTTTAAGGTCAGACATGCCGTCAATTTAACATCAAACCCGCAGTCCGGCAGAGGTTTAAACCCCTGCCTCATAGCGAAAGTCCTCTAAAAGAGGACTGGGGAAATTATCATATTAAAGCCGGGTTAAAAACTGTCGATTTATTCATAAGGAGAGAGGGGAAAATTAACGATCCAAGCTCTCAAAAAACGAAATAATTCGGATTTAATATCAGTCCTCTTCAGAGGACTTTCGCTATGAGCCGGGGGTTTAAACCCCCGGCGGGCTTTCGGGTTAAGGGTGGGTTTTTACTCGTTACCAAGCTTTTACTCGTTACCAGGCTGAAGCCTGGTAACGCAGATCCCGAGGCTCTGCCTCGCGAGGCTCACACGAGGCAGAGCCTCTAGATCTGGGTTCCCAGGCTTCAGCCTGGGAACCAGTTAAACCAGTTAAACCAGTTAAACGTTTTTTATACCCGCAGATTCAGTAAAATATCCGGTTTCTTGTGTAGGGGTGCGTAAGTCCTATTCCTGTCACCAATAACCTCAAAATCCCAGCATGATTGTACCAAATCTCGATTTGATTATCGGCGCAATTACCAGCATCGCCAGCCCTTTAATTAAAGACAAGCTTCAGCGCAGCGAAACAGTCATCAAATTACTCAAAAAATTCAACCTCGACCCGGAACACCCGCTGCCAGACTTCAGCAGCGTTTACGCCTACACATTAGTAGAATACGGCATCGGCAAACCCAAACCTATTTTACAACTATTCCGGGAAGAAGAAATCAAACAAGCTTTTCGCGAAGCATTCGATCGCAATTCTCCCGCTAACCTTCTCAAAACAGGAGAAGCATTTCTCGATACCTATGCTTTGGGAGACGAAATTAAAGATTTAGGGCTTGACATTCGGCGCGAATTTGCTGCTTTTTCCGCAGTTTTTATAGCAGTCACCAAGCGCACCCGCAATCCCAAAGAAGCTTTTACCAACCATCAGATTGATTCAGTACACAAACAAATTGTAGCAGTTCAAGAAAGACTCGATCGACTGCCAACTTTAGAAGGAATTCGCACCGAAATTGCGCGGCTGGCTGTTGAAAATTATCCGGCTTTACCAGCAGGAAATCAAACTGCTGCCAAATCTCAAGGGTTTGCTTTGGCGCAACAGATGCGCGGTTGGTTTGAAATATTGGGCTACGATTTTGAGCCGTATCAGGTTTGGGAAGATAACTATTTTGAATGGATTATTCAAATTCCCGTGAGGCGGGGCAGGTTCGATCGCATTTTGATACGTGGCATCGCTGGAGAAGCGGGAATTCAAGATGTAGGGGCGCTGCGACAGTCGGTAGAAACGCAAAAAACCGATGAAGGTTGGCTGGTGACACTGCGACGGATTTCAAAGGCAGCCCGAAAGGAAGTTGACAAACCGGAAAATCGGCATCTCGATTGTTATACCTTTGACGAATTGATTGATGTTGACGCTGATTTTAGCGGCTATATCGAATGGTTGGAAAATGAAGTGCGGCGCAGGCAAATCGACGGCAAATACGTGCCTCTCGGTTGTACGAAAGCTGAGTTAGATGCAATTAACAAGCGACAAATTGATGCGAGTTATTACGGCGAAGAGGACGGCTGGATTGACGGTTATATCGACCAGTGGATGGACGATCCGGCAAAGGAACACATTTCAGTTTTGGGCGAATTCGGGACGGGAAAAACTTGGTTTGCTTTTCACTACGCTTGGACGGCTTTGCAGCGATACAAACAGGCAAAGGAAAGAGGGACTCAACGGCCTCGGTTGCCTTTGATTATCACTTTGCGCGACTATGCAAAAGCTTTGAACGTTGAGAATGTTTTAGCTGGTTTCTTTTTTACCAAGCACAATATCCGCCTCAATAGCGAAGTGTTCGACCAACTGAATCGGATGGGTAAGTTGCTGTTGATTTTTGACGGATTTGATGAAATGGCGGCGAAGTGCGATCGACAACAAACGATTAACAACTTCTGGGAACTAGCAAAAGTGATTGTTCCCGGTGCGAAAGTAATCTTAACCTGTCGGACAGAACACTTTCCCGAAGCCAAGGAAGGACGCGCTTTATTGAATGCGGAATTAAAAGCCTCGACTGCGAATCTCAGCGGAGAAACGCCGCAGTTTGAAGTATTGGAATTAGCAGCATTCGACGACGACCAAATCCGTCAGGTATTGTCTCACCAAGCCGATGCCGAAACTGTGAATCAAGTGATGAACAATCCGCAGTTAATGGATTTGGCGCGGCGTCCGATTATGACAGAATTAATATTAGAAGCACTGCCGGACATTCAAGCAGGTAAACCCGTGGATATGTCGCGAGTGTATCTGTATGCGGTGCGCCGGAAGATGGAACGGGATATCAAGGCAGAAAGGACGTTTACATCGCTGGCAGATAAGCTATTTTTCCTGTGCGAACTGTCCTGGGAAATGCTATCAACTGACCAGATGAGTCTGAATTATCGGCTGTTTCCCGACAGGATTCGCCGCTTGTTTGGTGCAGCGGTGCAAGCAGAAAAGGATTTAGATCACTGGCATTACGACATGATGGGTCAAACCATGTTAATTCGCAATGCTGAGGGGGATTATTCTCCGGCACATCGATCGCTTTTGGAGTTTTTTGTAGCGTATAAGTTGGCTGCGGAGTTGGGCATTTTGCCTGCTGATTTTACGGAGTTGTCGCAGGCGCAATTGTATTTGGATAATTCTGTTGAGTCGGTGAGTTATACTTGGTCGGGGTATTTTAGACGCGAGGCGGATGAGGCGGGAAATATTGCGCCGATTGCGGGTTTGAAGGGTTTTGTGAGTGAAAGTTTAGCGCGCATTCGTCACAGTTTTGGGCGGGGAATTTTGACGAAAGCGGTGATGGATTTGTTGGTGCCGATGCTTTCAAAAACCGAGTTTGTTGGTGAGGTTAAGTCGAGATTGTTCGAGATTTTGGAGGCGACGAAAGGCAAAACTGAGGAGGAAGTTGGTTATGTTGGTGGGAATGCGGCGACGGTATTGGTGAAGATTGATTCGGCTGTTTTGGAAGGGAGAGATTTATCGGGGGCTGTAATTAAAGGTGCGGATTTTTCTGATGCTAGTTTGCGACGTGTAAATTTTGCTGGGGCGAATTTGAGTGAGTCTGATTTTATCAAAGCTTTTGGTACAGTTTTTGCAGTAGCATTTAGTCATGATGGTAAGCTATTTGCCACAGGTGATGCTAGTTGTGAAATTGGATTGTGGGAAGTTACAAGTGGCAAACAAATTTTGATTGGTCAAGGACATACAGATTGGGTACGGTCAGTAGCTTTCAATTCAGACTGTACAATTTTGGCTAGTGCCAGCTACGATAGAACAGTGAAATTATGGGATACTAACACAGGAAAGTGCCTCAAAACTTTACAAGGTCATACCAGTCGATTGTATTCAGTAGCGATCGATCCTGAAAGTACAATAATAGCCAGTGCTAGTGCAGACCAGACGGTGAAGCTATGGGACATTCATACTGGAAAATGCTTGAAAACTTTACAAGGTCATACTAACTGGGTAAGGTCAGTTGTATTTAGTGCCGATAGTAAAATTCTACTGAGTTGTAGCGACGATCGAACTATAAAATTATGGGATATCAACACAGGAGAATGCCTCAAAACTCTGGAAGGGAATACCAGTATGGTACAATCAGTAGCGATCGATCCTGACGGTACAATCCTAGCTAGTGGCAGTCTCGATAAAACAGTAAAACTGTGGGATATCCAAACTGGGCAATGCTTAAAAACCTTACAAGGACATACTGCAAGGATAAGATCGATTGCTTTTAGTTCTGACAGTAAGATTCTAGTTAGCAGTAGTGATGACTCAACAGTTAAAATATGGGATATTAACGCTGCGGAGTGCTTGAAAACCTTAGAAGGACATACTGCCTGGGTACGGTCAGTTGCAATTAGTCCAGAAGGTACAACTCTAGTCAGCGGTAGCGATGACCAAACAGCTAGATTATGGAATATTAACACTGGGAAATGCTTGAGAGTTTTGCAGGGTTATACTAATCCTATACGTTCAGTAAAAATTAGTGCTGACGGTGTAATCTTAGTTAGTAGCGAAGAAAACCATACAGTAAAAGTATGGGATACTCGTACTGGAGAATGTCTAAAAATCTTACGAGAACATACAGGTCGGGTAAATGAAGTAGCAATTAGTCCCGACGGTAAGATTTTAGCTAGTGGCTGCTATGATAAAACAGTTAAATTATGGGATGTTAACACAGGAAAGTGTCTTAAAACTTTACAAGGACATCACTGTTCTGTAAGTTCTGTTGCGATTGCACCTGATGGTAAAACAGTTGCTAGTGGCAGTGCCGATCCAACGATAAAATTATGGGATATTCACACCGGAGAATGTTTAAAAACTTTAGAAGGACACGCAGATTGGATCTGGTCAGTAGCAATTAGTCCTGACGGTACAACCCTTGCTAGTGGCAGTGACGACAAAACCGTGAAGTTATGGGATATCCGTACAGGAGAATGCTTAAAAACCTTGGATAATGGTACAAATTTTGTACGTTCAGTTGCTTTTAGTCCGGATGGGAAGATGCTTGTCTACAGTATTTCTGACTATACGTTGAAACATTGGGAGATTAGCACAGGTAAGTTATTAAAAGTGTTGCAAGGACATAACTATTACATAAATTCAGTGACTTACAGTCCCGACGGTCAAATGATTGCTAGTGCTAGTTATGACCAAACAGTAAGGTTATGGGATGTCCGCACTGGTGAATGTTTGAAAATCTTGCAAGGTCATACTAATTCGGCACGATCTGTTTCTTTCAGTTCAGATAGTAAAATACTTGCTAGTTGCAGCAACGATGAGACAATTAAGCTTTGGGATGTCAAGACTGGTGAATGTCTCAAAACGCTGATAGCTGAAAGACCTTATGAGGGCATGAATATCGCGGGCGTTATTGGTTTGACGGATGCTGAGAAAGCGACGATCGAATCTTTAGGTGCTGTGTGCGATCGCACTTGTTAGACACTCGATAATGCGGGCGATCCGAGAATGGTGTTGCGGGCGATCGAACCAAAGAAACCGGGTTTTTCGCAGATTTAACGCTGCGGCATAGATTGTCGCAAAAACCCGGTTTCTACCTCATTCAAAACCCGTTTACGATATAACATGGTCGATCCACCTTGTTTGTGATACAATTAATGAACTAAAGCTTGCAAGCCAAGGATTTACATTTATGAACACCATCAATATCTCCTTGCCTGATTCCGTCAAAGCTTATCTAGAAAAGCAGGTAGCTAGTGGCAATTATAATAACATCAGTGACTATATCTGGGAGCTAATTGTTCAAGACCAAAAGCGTAAAACAGCGAAAGAACGTCTTGAAGAACTTTTACTAGAAGCTTTGGATTCCGGTGAAGCGACTCCCATGACTGATATAGATTGGGAACAAATTCGGCAAACTGTACGCAACAACGTTGCTCAAAAGTAAAGTTATAACAATGACTGAAATTAACAAACACTCAATTGTTATTAAAGACTTAATTGAGCAAGCTACTTACATTGCTCAAGATAATCTGGAGGTAGCAGAACAGTTTTTGGTAGCAGCAGAAGAGACTTTCAAGCTTTTAGGCAAGATGCCAGGAATGGGAAAACTCAGTCAATTTTCTCATCCCAGACTTGCAAATATCCGACAATATCAAATCAAAGGATTTAAAAGCTATCTGATATTCTATCGATCGACCCAAACAGGTATTGAGGTTTTGCGAGTGTTGCACGGGATGCGAGATTTGGAAGCGATTTTAGATGAATATTTAGAAAATGAGGAATTGTGAAAGGCGATCGAATTGTTTGACGGATGCTGAAAAAGCGTCGATCGAATCTTTAGGTGCAGTGTGCGATCGCACTTTGTAGACCCTCGATAATGCGGGCGCTCCGAGAATGGTGTTGCGGGCGATATAACCAAAGAAACCGGGTTTTTAGTAGATTTAACACTGCGGCAGAAATTGTCAAAAAAACCCGGTTTCTGCCTGATTCACAACCCGTTTCCGGTATAATATGGGCGATCGATCTAAATGTCCGCGCCGTCTAAAATTCCTACAATTACCTTAACTAAATCTTCCAAATCATCGGGAACTTTAAACAAATTGATATCTTGAAAAATAGTTTGCTGAGTTCGATCGAGTTTGCCAAATCGCCAGACATCCCCCATTGTCACTGCCCCGTAAAAGATATTTTTGTCTTCAACGTGCGACATCGCAATTAATTCTACAGCAAGTTGAGTAAATCCTCTAGTCATATCGTCATTTTTTGCTTCAATAACCAGCAATTGTTGATTTGATTGCACGAGATAATCTAAATTCCCCTTCAACCAACTATTAACATTAAGAGTATACTCAAATCTGAGTTGACATTGGCAGTATCGAACGATGTCCAGCAAAATAGGGGATACTAAAGATTCTCTTCTAGCTGTTTCGCTGCTGAGGCTGATAAAAGGCAAGGTTGCTCTAATTCTTTGTTTGAGAGAGTTTATTTCTTCTAGTTCTCTAGACGTATGCGGTAAAGATAACTCAGCTTTAGCTAGCGAGTAACCAAATTCTGCTAAAATTTCGTCGGTTTCGTAAGGCAATTCAAAGTACGATCGAAAGGTATATTCCCGACCTTCCTGTAAAATCTTTCGCTTGACCATGATATTTTAACTCGCATTATATATTTGTTGGATGGGGTACATCTCACTTTGTGAAGAGGGCGAAGCATGACCGCATATAAGTTATTAGTTATAATCTCATATTTACTCCGGTCATGCTTCGCCCCTACAAACATATTTGCTTGCATTGAGATGCACCCGTTCGATCGCACTTCACGCCCAAACTTCCGCCAAATCCAAGACAAACCCCGGCAAAACATCTTCACCCGACAAACTTGCAGGATTATCCAACACTTCCACTTCCTGATTTAACCGATAAATCTCGACCTTTCGGTTTTTCGGATCGATCGACCAACCTAAACGAACCTGGTTTTCCATATATTCTTTCATTTTATCTCGCAGTGGCTGCATTCTGTCACTTTCAGAACCAAGTTCCACCACGAAATCAGGGGCAATAGGAGCAAAACCTGCTCTTTCTTCTGAGGTGAGTGCATCCCACCTTGGTTGACGCACCCAAGACGCATCAGGAGAGCGAATAGCCCGATTTGGTAAGTCAAAACCAGTAGAAGAACTAAATGCTAAACCGAGTTGAGTCTGGTGGTTCCACAACCAGATTTGTCCGCTTATCTCCAAGTTAATTTTTCCTGTATCGTCTCCTGTTGGTGGATTCACGATTAATTCTCCTGTTGCTGTGCGTTCTAATTGTAAGTCACGATTTGCGATCGCCAATTCGACGAACTGTTCGCGGGTGACAGTCAGCGTTAATGCGGGCGGAATATTCAGTGCAATCGCAGCCGATGAGTTGGTTTGTACCATAATTTTTTCCTCAAATTGATCGTTTATTGGCAACTTTAATTAAGTTCTTAAAACCTGAGATTCGCACCCGGATACGGCATTGCCGTGTCCCTACAATAAATACAGAGATACAATTAACTATAACAGGAATTATCAAATTAGGTCATCGAGCTTAATATTGCGGTCGATCGACCTTATTTGTGATACAGTTAATTATAAGTAGTAAAGTTTGGGAGTTACTAATATGCAAGTCACGACCGAAGAAATTATTTATCCATGCAGCGACGGTCAACCAATGGCAGACAGCACAATTCAATACAAATTAATAGTCAAAATTAAAGAAGGTTGCGAATCGCTGTTTAAAGAAGACCCAAATGTATTTGTAGCTGCTGATTTACTGTGGTATCCAGTAGAGGGAAGAAAAGACATCTCTCAAGCACCCGATACAATGGTAATCTTTGGCAGGCACAAGGGCGATCGGCGTTCTTACCTGCAATTTCGTGAAGATAATATTGCTCCACAAATCGCATTTGAGATTCGTTCTCACAACGACAACCAAACAAAAATCAACAAGAAATTTTCATTTTACAATCGTTATGGAATTGAGGAATATTACCTTTACGATCCCGAAAAAAACGATTTGAGTGGTTGGCAAAGAATTGAAGGAAACCTAGAAGTAATCGATCCGATAGAAGGCTGGGTAAGTCCGCGATTGGGCATCCGATTTGAGTTAGGTGAAAATGAATTAGAAATCTATCGACCTGATGGAGAACCGTTCCTTTCCTATGAAGAATTGGAGGAACAAAGGAATTTGGAGCGACAGCGGGCTAATCTAGAATTTCAAAGAGCCGAACAAGAAGCTCAAAGAGCCGAACGTTTAGCAGCAAAACTTCGGGAATTAAACATCGATCCCGATCGCATTTAACCAATATATATGTAGACGCGCAGCAAGCACATACATATACATAAATCATGTAAAACTGTGGCAGCTATTAAGGTCGATCGCACTTTTTTTCAAAAGACTAATCGACCTCAATACCAATAGTTGAAGATGAACCCAGCAAGGATTAACAAAATATTTACAATCAGGAAGTGAGGAAGTTTGGCTGCTATATCCTGAAAATCAGTGGATTATTGTGGTAACAAAACAAACTCGAATCATGCCGATCGTAATGCTCTACCTCATTTTTTGAGTTTTGATGCTTTAACAAACATTTGCCCGCCCAAAAACTGCCACAAAAAAGGCAATTTTAAGTAAACCTTTAACAACAACGGCGAGGCCGGTCTGCCTTTCGTCGAAAACGGTAAAAATCTCGGTATCATTACATCAACTTCAAACCCGACAGTTTGTAAAAGCTCTTGCAGCGATAAATGTGTAATTGGTAATTGATGGTCGATAAAATCGTAATATTCCTTGTAAGAGTATTTGAAATTAGGCTGAATCACCAAAATTGAGCCGCTAGGCTTCAGCGCATCAAAGCAAAATGAGATAATTTCTATGAGTTCCTCCTTGTTGCGGAGGTGTTCAAAAAAGTTAGAGATAAAAATGCGGTCAAATTGTTCGGTAAACGCTGGGCGATCGCCCAAATTCAAAACATCAATATTCACCACTTTTACCTCAGGATTGGCAAATAACTTTGAATCCGGATTGAGGTCAATTAAGCATTTTTCTCCGGCTTTAATTTGATTGATGAACTCACAGTAACCGCCACCAATATCTAAAACAGCCGATCTAGTTGGAACATATTTTTGGATAAATTCGTCAATCAAAACTTTCCATAGAACCCGCTTTGCTTGCATCTGTGCGGAATCAAATCGATTAGCGTACAACTTTTTGAGATATGTGTCAGCTTTCATAGTAAAATAGCACTGATTAGGTATGAGTTTATCACTGTCACAGCAAACTATGAATATTGTATCTACGGAAATACCGGAAGTTTTGATAATTGAGCCGAAAATTTTTGGAGACGATCGCGGTTTCTTTTTTGAGAGTTTTAATCACACAGCTTTTGTCGAAAAAACAGGCGTGACGGCAGAATTTGTGCAAGACAATCATTCCAAATCTTCCAAAAATGTGCTGCGGGGTTTGCACTACCAAATGCAGCAGCCTCAAGGCAAATTGTTGCGAGTAGTTGCGGGCGAAATATTTGACGTGGCAGTGGATATTAGAAAAAGTTCGCCGACTTTTGGACAGTGGGTGGGCTATTTGTTGAGTGCTGAAAATAAGCGCCAAATTTGGGTGCCGGCGGGATTTGCTCACGGTTTTTTAGTGGTTTCGGAGACTGCTGAAGTTTTGTATAAGACAACAGACTACTATGCACCGGGACACGAGCGGTGTATCCTGTGGAATGACTCAGATTTGGCGATCGATTGGCCGCTGAATGGTGCCGAACCAATTTTATCACCTAAAGACAAAGCCGGACAAACACTGAAAAGAGCTCAAGTATTTTAGATAATGAAAATTTTACTAGCAGGTAGCGGTGGCCAACTCGCTCAAGAATTGCAGCCAATTCTATTATCTTCGGGAGAGGTAATCGCAGTCGATCGCACTCGTCTCGATTTATCCCAATCCGAAAGCATTCGTGAGGCAATGGCTGAAATTCAACCAGATTTAGTCGTCAATGCGGGTGCTTATACTGCTGTAGACAAAGCTGAAAGCGAATCAGAATTAGCAAACGCAGTCAATGGCATTGCACCGGGAATTTTCGCAGAAGAATGCGAAAAACTGGGAGCAAATTTGATTCATATTTCCACTGATTATGTATTTGACGGTAGCCAGGGTTCTCCTTATTTAGAAACAGATTCTACGCATCCGCTAGGAACTTACGCTAAGTCAAAATTGATGGGTGAAGAAGCGATTCGGAAAGCCGGAAATCGGCATATTATTATCAGAACCGCTTGGGTTTATGGCAATGCAGGTAAAGGCAATTTTGTCAAAACTATGCTGAGATTGGGAAAGGACAGAGAAGAGATTCGGGTAGTGGCAGATCAAATAGGAAGTCCTACTTGGACGGCGGATTTAGCTGACGCGATATCGCAGATTATTCCTCAGATCAAACCGGAGATTTTTGGTACTTACCAATATACTAACAGTGGTGTTTGTAGTTGGTACGATTTTGCGATCGCCATTTTTGAGGAAGCCGAAAAACTCGGTTTTCCCCTCAAAGTTCAGCGCGTGGTTCCTATCACCACCGCCGAATATCCCACACCAGCAAAACGCCCTGCTTTTTCTGTACTTTCATCGGTAAAGATATCAGCAATTCTGGGTACGCATCCTCCCCATTGGCGGCAAGGGCTCAGACAAATGCTGGCAAGAGAAGTCAAATGAAAAATTGAGGTATTACATTATCGGTATGGTGCGTCGCTGCTAGATTTGCAATTTTAGTTGCTGATTGTCGAGGGCAGATGCCCTACATTAGGGGTATGGTGCGTCGCTGCTAGATTTGCAATTTAGTTGCTGATTGTCGGAGGCGACGCACCCTACGATTATCGGTATGGT
>JAAUPI010000100.1 GCA_012035135.1 Microcoleus sp. CSU_2_2 | reverse complement strand
CCCCTTTTATAATCTCGTAAATGTAGTAAATGTAGGGTGCGTCGCTACGAACAACTCTCGTTGCTATTGGGAGATCTCATAGCGACGCACCATACCAATTATAACGGGGATGGGAAACCCGGATTTGGTATCAAAGGGCAGCGACAATCAATCGATGAGCGACGCACCTTATACCAATTCTCCCAAATGATGCAACGATCATAAGTGTTGAGTTTCGTTACCTCAACCCAACCTACATATGGCTACATATTTCGATTTCATTCCCAAATATAAACGCTATATCTTGTCAATTGACAACAGATTTGATATAAATATAAAAGCTAATTTGAGTGAGAATTTTTTCAATGAAAGCAGTTATTTTATTGTCGGGAGGGCTAGATTCCTCAACTGTTTTGTATCAAGCTAAAGCCGATGGCTGCGAATGTTACGCTATTTCGTTTGACTACAAGCAAAGACATCGGCGGGAGTTAGAGTCAGCAAGGGCGATCGCACTTTCGGCTGACGTTAAGGCACATCAAGTAGTAAACTTTGACTTGACACTTTGGGGCGGTTCAGCTTTGACGGATGATGAGATGGAATTGCCGATCGATCGTACTCTTGGAGAAATGTCTCAAAATATTCCCATTACCTACGTTCCTGCTAGAAACACTATTTTTCTTAGTTTTGCCCTCGCCTACGCCGAAACTCTAGCAGCCGATCGCATTTATATCGGCGTCAACGCTTTAGATTATTCCGGCTATCCCGACTGTCGCCTCGATTACATCCAAGCTATGCAGGAAGTATTTCGGTTAGGAACGAAGCAGGGCAGAGAAGGAGAACCTATTAAAATTATAACACCTTTGATTGAACTTAAAAAAACCGAAATTATTCAATTAGGCAACAAATTAGGAGTGCCTTGGGAAAAAACTTGGTCTTGTTACGCAGGTGGCGAAAATGCCTGTGGTGTTTGCGATTCTTGTCGGTTGCGGCTGGCTGCTTTTGAGGAATTGGGATTGAAAGATCCGGTGCCTTACGGTTAAACATGACTTGCGCGCGACAGCCCATAAACCGGGTTTTTTCGAGCCTCTTCGCTTCCGCCCGCCGAAACGGTAAAAAACCCGGTTTCTCAAAGTTGCTGTGCGTCCAAGACTGTTGGTTTTGAATCAGCTTAATATGTAGAGTATTACTCGTTACCAGGTTGGAGCCTGGTAACGTAGATCCGGAGGCTCTGCCTCCTTCGGGCCGAGGCAGAGCCTCGCTTATATGGTTCCCAGGCTCTTCCTTGGAACGAGTTAAAAAATGATTGATTATTAGTTTTGAATCAGTAGGCTACTTATTTACCTTCCGGCTCATACTCAATTTCCGGTTGACCCTTGTTTTCCTGTTCTAATCGCCTTTCATTTTGCAGCGAATTCAATGGGACTAAAAGCATATCGGCTATTTGCGATTGTCCTCTAGCCCTGTAGATATCTATAGCTTTCTGAAAATCTTCAACTCCTCCCTGTTTGTCTCCAATTACAGCTCGAATACGAGCACGAACCATATAAGCTTCTACAAAGTCAGGATTGAGATTAATTGCTTGAGTAAAAGCTTCAGATGCTTCCTTATACAGTTCTCTGCGACCGAGGTCGAATCCTTGTTGATAAAGTTCTTGAGCTTTCATCGCATTTTTTAATTTCTGCTGTTCATCACGCTTGCATATAGGTTGTGAAATTCCGGGCAGCTTTAATCAGCTCCAACTAGGTGAAGCCTCCGTGAGAAATCCCGAAGTCTATTGGAGAAGGAGATGCCATCACCCTTTGCAGCTTCCCATCCACTCGCGCCATCTACTACAAATGTAGCGACACTTGCGGTTATATTGGTTATAACTGCTACGACGGAGGTGCATTTGCAGAGATGTTGTACTTTGAGGAAGAAATAAGTTTTCTATTCGTATCTGATTTTCGCGAGGTTAAAGCTGAGGACATTGACAGTGCCTTTAGCTTTACTTTCGCTTTTATGCGGGAACAAGATATCTATATTCCCAACATACATTACGAAAACGTGAAGGTTGGCGATCGAGTAAATTTGCGGTTAAAAGGCCCAACGTTAGACAATTTAGTACGCAGCGACTTCGAGCGAGTAGATTATCTAGGCGTCATCGCATAACGAGGACTTTAGTCCTCAGCAGTCAAGGACTAAAGTCCTCACTACAAACTAATTGTTCGATATCTTAACTATCAAATTTCGCTGCACCTTTCAATCCGCTATTCTCTGGCATTTTCTCAGAAACTTCCTCTAAAGTTCGATCGCCCGCCACCTCTTCCAGCAACCTAATTTGAATTTGCTCCAACCGCGGTCCGCAAACAGAAACAACAGAAAGTTCCGCATTTTCGTCGCGCCAAACTTCCCCAACAGCCGGCATTCTTTGCAACTGATAGCTCAGAAAACCTCCGATTGTCTGATATTCGTCAGTTATTGGCAAATCCAAATTCAATATTTGATTCACATCATCCACATTTAACTGCGCTTGTACCAAAAAAGTGCGATCGTCCAATACTTGCAAAGCAATTTCTTCGCTGTAGGGTGATTCGTAGGTGCGTCCGATAATTTCAGCTATTAAATCCCGCAGCGTCACTAACCCCGAAATGCCACCAAATTCATCGACTACGATCGCAATTTCTTCCGACGACTGCTGCATCAAAGGTAACAATTCCCCCAGCAGCATCATCTCTGGCACGAATCTCACCGGACGCATCCAAGTTACAATTGGCGTATCGGGTAATAGCAAACCTTCAGCTAGCGGTTTAGCAAGTTGTTTGAAATCAATAATCCCAATAATGTCATCGAAAGAATCTCCTGTGATCGGATAGCGGGAATAGTTAGAAATCGCAATTTCTGAGAGCAAAGTTTGAAATGTAGCCGTCTTCGGAACTACCACAATGCTGGGCCGTGGCACCATTACCTCTTCTACGCAAACTTCGCCAAATTCAAACACGTTGTTGAGCAATTCTCGCTCATCGGCTTGCAAGCCGCTTGACTCGCTGGAAGTAGCTATAATTAATTGCAGTTCTTCAGGAGTAACCGGTCGATGGGTTACGTTGTAGTCAAGGCCCGCAAGCTGCAAAAGCGATCGAGTAGATTGATTCAGCAACGAAACAAATGGATTAAACAAACGAGCTATGGCTAAAATCGGAGTGCCTAAACCCCTAGCTAACTGTTCGGAATACAGTAAGGCGATCGATTTGGGAACCAGTTCGCCCAATACGATTTGCAGGTAAGCTAGTAAGAAAAAAGTTACTATCGATATACTAAAAGAATGAGCGATCGACTGTTTAATATAAGTCGGCAGCGGTAAATAGGCGATCGAAACTTGGACTAGCACGGCGATCGTATCTTCCCCAATCCAGCCGAGAGCTAAACTAGACAGAGTGATTCCCAACTGCATTGTCGAGAGCAATCGCTCAATACTTTGCTGCAAAGATTGAACAGTTTGAGCTTGAACGTCGCCGGCATCAACTAACTGATTGATCCGCGAACGGCGCACCGTCACCATCGAAAACTCCGCCGCCACAAAAAAAGCATTAATCGCAATCAGCAGCATCACTGACAGCAACCGTGACAGCACATCTGTCGAAGTCATCGCAGGCAAGTCAGCCATCTCTGGCACTCTCCGGGCAAATGCCCCTTGGAGTGATACAGCCGGGCCTAGAACAAATTTCTCGACCGAGCCTGAGAACCAGTCTAGAGGTTTGGCCTCCCCCACAGCAAGCTAAAATTATTGACAATCCCCTTAATACGAACACAACAGGGGCAAGCATCTGCAAATATTTTCCTATTTTGAATTCAGCGACGCTTTTGCCTTTTTCTTTTACTTCGCGACTGGAATGCCAGCTATTTGCAACTGAAGTTTTTGACCTGGATAATCAGTCAGCGTCAGTGAAATTTCTTTAGCATTGTCCAGCAAAGCTGTGGGAATGCTAACCGTACCATAAAATATCTGCCCGTTGGGGGGCAGTTCTGCCGGCAAATCCTCCGCAGTCGCACTCAATGTCCTACCTTGATTGTCAGTGACGTTCAAGAAACTGTAGAGAAACCTCACAGCTTGGGAGCCTTCGTTCTTCATGCTCACGTCTAGCAGCATTAAGTTACCTCCCTGGCTGGCCGAACTCACTTCCAGCGTTATTCCCCCATCGCGACTGTTCATGGGAAATTTGGCGCTGGCATTTTGCGGGGCGGCAGGTTTTTTGGCTGCGGCTGTTTTAGAGCTAGCCTTTTCTGTTTTGGCATTCGCTTGAGTCGCTGTTTTGTCGGGATCTCGACCTTCTATCCGCGCTTTGACGGTTTTAAGAATGTCTTTTTCTTTCAAAATGCTCACTTGGTCTTTGTTAGTCGCAGTTCCTTGCTTACCACTGCCAGCATTATTACTGGGGCGAACGTCGGGTTGAGTCGTTCCTTTCAAAGCTTCGCGACCTAAAGTAAATCCCCAAACAGAACTCGTCACACCTGCTCCGAACATCAGAGCGAGCAGAATCAGAGTCAGCACTACCGTCGAATTCAGTACCATTGCCTGTAATTTTATGCCGAGTCTTAGAAACTACTTTGCCCGCTCGATCGACTCCAGCTTCTGGAAGAGGTGGCGATCGGGGTCAGCAGATCGAAGATTGTGATTTTTGTTCTCTAGTTCTAGCACGTACTGGGAATTTATGTTATAGTTCATTTTAAGTTAGATCGCACAGAGCGATTTAACGGCAGTTGGCCGAGCGGTTTAGGCAGCGAACTCATAATTCGCCCCAGGCAGGTTCAACTCCTGCACTGCCGATTTTTCCGAAAAAATGTTTTAGCTATGGCGATGCACGCGTCATTGCCCTGTCGAGCATCCAATCAGTTGACAGAAACCTGCAATCTGCTGTATGTCCGCTTGTATCGGTTGCCTAGGGCCGGGGCGAAGCATTCCGATATAAGTCTGAAATTCATTGCAGAAATTATCGCCCGAATGCTTCGCCCCTACTTCATGTTGGACTTCAGGACTAAGGCAATAATCAATCGCCCTTATACTTCAATCGTTTAATTAACTCCACCCCATCCCGCCCGTCCAGTTCTTGAACGTAAACCTTAACTTGTTCTTCCTTAGCAGTGGGCAGCTTTTTACCCGTAAAATCAGGCTGAATCGGTACTTCTCGGTGGCCTCGATCGACTAACACCGCCAACCAAATTTTCTCCGGTCGCCCGTACTCGTTTACCGCATTCAACGCTGCTCGAATCGTTCTGCCTTTATATATAACATCATCTACCAACACAACTATTTTCCCAGTCAAATCGAAAGGAATTTCTGTTTTAGCCGGCGTCCGCATCGGAACTCGATCCAAGTCATCTCGGTAAAACGTAATATCTAAAGCACCCACCAATACATTGACTTGTTCGAGGACAGCTATTTGAGCAGCCAACATTTGAGCTAAAGGTACTCCTCTAGTATGAATCCCCAACAGCACTAACTCCGAGGGGTCGCCAGATTTTTCCACAATCTGGGAAGCTATGCGTGTGAGAGTGCGCCTCACTTCATCCGCCGATAAAATTTCGATAATTTTAGTCATTGATTCCTAAAAATTAACTTTGGGCTGTTGGCGGGTCAGCGGAGAAAAAATAATAAAGCATAAAGAAGTAATGATAATCCCAACCAAATCAGAAAGCAATAGCGAGTTAATTGCAATGCTTGACAAACTAGCTGTGGCGAGATCGATTGAGTCGGCTCTCCTAAAAGCGGTTTGTGTTTGATAACTCCGCGATAGGAATTTGTACCTCCTAGTTGCACTCCCAAGATGGCGGCGTAGGCGCACTCGCTCCAACCGGAATTGGGACTAGCATCTTTCACCGCATCTCTCTGACACATCTGCCAAATGTACGTGGGTTTGCCAGATAGAATGGCTAAAGTAATCACGGTTAACCGACAAGGAATCCAGGTCAACAGGTCTTCTAGTTTGGCACTAAACCATCCTAAATCTGTGTAGGGTGGTTCTTTGTAGCCGACCATAGAATCTAATGTACTGGCTGCTTTGTAAGCGATCGCCAAGGGGACGATCGCGCCCCCAGACATCGAGTCAGAGGCGATCGGCAAATCGCTCACACTTAATAATAGATATAGATGCGGTATAGCGAACCCAACTAAGGCATAAAATAGCGGTGCACTCACGCCATCGACCGCATTTTCTGTTACAGTTTCTAACAATGCTCGCAGAATTTCCGACTCAGATAAGTTTTCGGTATCCCGGCCAACGTAAAGGCTCAACCGTTCTCGCGCCTTCACTAAATCTCCAAGGTTTAGAGGTACTAGCACATCGTCCGCAGCCGCTCTCAAACTGCGACCGGCAAAACAGCTTGCCAATAAAATGCTCTGTATGGCAATCCCGAAAAGAGGATGCACCCAGCTAGCAGCTTGCACGATCGACCAACTGACAATATAACTGCCCAGAATCAGCCCGATCGCCAGTATTATACCAGCACATCGAAGCAGCAGTTTGGACCGATCGGCTGCGGGACGATCGCCAGGGGGAGGAATTTTGCCTGGGGAATTATTCCATATATTAAAGACAAGTCGAGTATAGCGGTCGATCGTCCAACCCATCGCCTGTACGGGATGTGGCCAACCCCAAGGATCGCCGATCGAGTAATCTAATACAGCAGCTAAAATCAAGACCGTAAATTGATCCGGCATCATTATATATAGTGTCAAAGTTGATAGTCAGTCAGAGTCCATTGCCACATAGGAGCGATCGGATAGTGACAGTTTTAACTGCTGCTTGTGCTGGCTGACTGCGATTTAACAGCGACGGTGTTAAGTTCACAGATTATTTGCATCGCTCAGCAGGTGTACGTTCTGCTCCCAATTAACACCATCAAAGGGTACGATCCGAAATTGAGAAATTGCATCTGAGTCAAGACAGCGGACATTGACATCAAATCGATCGGGATGCGATCGAGGCCGATAAAACGGGTGAATGCCACAAATCCGGCAGAAAGTATGTTTGGCAATGCAAGTGTTTCATTCATATTTGCTGGCGATCGTCGAATTTTTGAACTTACCATCTAAATGATAAAGCTCGTTTCTTCCCCTAGAGCCGCTTGCCAACTGCGGACATCATAGTATAAGTCTTCGAGGGAAATACTGTATAGCGCTTCAGCAAGTTTTTTGTGCAGTCGGTTCCACAAACTAAAAGTAACCCAGTCTTCCGCTTGGGAAGCGTCAGGAGAATGTCGAGGCAAAGGTTCAATAGTTTCACCTACAGCCTCTAAGATTTGTCCTAAAGAAATTTGAGCAGGCGAGCGGGCTAATTGATATCCTCCTTGCGAACCCCGAACTGATTGGACTAAACCGGCTCGTCGCATTTCAATCAGTAATTTTTCTAGGTACGGAGCCGGTAACTCCTGTCGGTTCGCGATCGATTTCACCGATGTCGGGCCGAACCGAGGTTGCAAACTTAGATCCAGTAGAGCTTTGACACTGTAGTGTCCGCGTGCGGTTAACTTCATCGGATTTTAAGATTGGGGGCAAATATTCAGCTAGCTGATAGCTGATAGCTTATGCTACCGAGTTTAGAGATTGCTCGCACCCTTGCCGCTACTCCTCAAGAAAGACTATATTTGTTAAAAATATTTAGATAATAGTGGTTAACAATCCAGCCGATCGGTGTAATATAGTTTTACGACCAGCTATAAAGCTAAAGTTTCTTGGTCAAACCAAAAACCAACCGAGAAAAAATCGTACACCAGTTGTTGAATATTTCAGGACTCCGTAGATGGCTAAAAAGAAAAATATCGAACCCCTCGAAGGCGAAGCTCTCATCAAAAAGGTGAAAGACCTAGAGAACCTTACCAAGGAAGAGAAAGCTAGAGCCTGTGGCTACTACACCGTTACCAAAAACGGCGTAGAACGCGTCAACATGATGAAATTTCTGAATGCTCTGATAGATGCTGAGGGCATTCAGCTAGACGGCAAACAAAACGGCAACGGACGCGGTGGACGCTCGGCTAGCTATCGGATTAGCGTTCAATCTAACGGCAACTTACTGATTGGAGCTGCCTATACCAAACAGATGGAACTCCAGCCAGGAGATGAATTTGAAATTTCCCTGGGACGCAAACACATTCACCTGCGCCAAATCGATCGAGAAGAAGCATCCTAGGCCCTTACGACTTACTCTGACTTTTTGCTTGGACTGGTTGGTTTGACTTCAAGCATTGACTTCAAGCAAAAAGTTGGATCTAAAATCTTTCTGTACGCCTAAAACAGTATGGCTTGTATAGATGGCAATGGCTCAACAAAAGCCACTGTCAAGGCTTTATATTTTCCGAAAATACCTATTATCACCCTCGCTAGCTCCTTTTGGACAAGCGGGGTATTTCCCGTATAGCTGTTAACAGTAGTCAATAATTAGTAGCCCGCAGTTGTGATACCTCTCCAACAAATAATCTCAAGCCGTTTGAGAGATGTAGGGGTGCTGTGGAGGCGACAATTCATGTTTTCAGCCTCTTGTTTTATGCCCAAATGCTTCACCCGGCGATCGGGCGATCCGGCTCATACCACGCGCAATATTAGATTTTTGGGAGATGTCTGTTAGTCATTTTTCTGTTTTCCAGTGGCTGGGCCCACCCAGTTTTTTTTAAGGTAAGCAGAGAACCCCAAGCAGGCATACCTATTCCAAGTTGAGAGCAAAAGAAAGATTGGTTTGTAGTGAGGATTGAAGTCCTCACTACAAACTGTTTTTATTGCGGGTAATCGATCGGACATGATAGGAGCGATCGACTAAAAAATCTTCATAGTACGATCGCTCAGTCTTCACAAGAGATTTTTTAAATATATAATTTCTATTGACTAATGACTAATGACCTATTTTCTTCCTGTTCGTTCAAGAAATTGCGAGCTTGCATAATGGCGTAAAGGTCAACATCTGTTTCTAACAAACAAGCATGACCGCTGGTGGCAAGCTTTACCATTTTGGCATGAGGAATTAGCTTGACTAAAAGCTGGGCTTCTGCTATCGACGGTAAGAGTCGATCGGCGCCACTGGCAATCACTAAAGTCGGTTGTTTAATTGCACGCAACTGGTTTTCGTCAACATTAAAGGATCGCACTAAAGCTAATCTCCATACAGAAGTGCTTTGAGGCACGGCTTGCATCGCTTCTAGCAAAGCGCGACGATCGCCCCGTGCAATCTTTCCCAAGGACGCTAAAACAGGCAGCAAACCGACAACGGAAAGCGGATAAAGATTGGCAGGTAGCCACTGAGTCAGATAAGAACCCCACTGTACCCAAGGTTGCTGTCGGAATGAAGAAGCTGGATTAACTAAGATTAATCGATCGCACAATTGAGGAGCTTCTAAAACTATTTTCATCGCCAAGCAACCGCCAAATGATTCGCCACACAGATAAACTGGCCACCGATTTCCGGCTTGCTTTTCAGCTTCAATTAAGGCTATAGTTTCGCTGACGAGTACGTCCCAACTGGTCATGTCATCTGCCGGAATAGTCAAGCAGCGAATGTCGAAATCATGAGCTAATTTAGGAATTTGCGGACGCAGCAGCAAACCGCTGCCGTCCATACCGGGCAAGAATACAAATAAAGGGCGATCGGGCTGTGGCCGTTTAGGCTTTATCAAACGAAGTTTGTTGTTAGAATTTGGCATGATTTAATGCAAATTAAATTGTATGAGGTCTAGAAATCCGGGATTACTGTCAAGAATACCGAAATATAGCAACCACCACATCGACCGCTGACATAAATAATATCAAGAGATAGAGTCTCAAAAATCCTATTAACAACAATCTCTTTGGAGTAATTGGGCAATTTCCCCGTGACAATGTTCTGTGAGTTCAGCAACAACTGCTTTGGCTTGTTTTCCTCGATATTGCTGTTGTCGATCGACAGTAATCCAGTATGGACGGCCGATCGACACATTAACTCGCTGATACACTATCAAAGGATGCCATCCGGATCGCTCGAACAATGGTTCTGAAGGATCGAATAAACTTAACAATTTCAGCGGTATACCCGATCGTACCGACTGTTCCTCAAAAGAAGCAATCGCCACCGGCAAAACCGCCAAATCTCGCACCGGCGCCCGCAAAGCTAAATGAGCAAATCCCCGCTGAAACTTCCCCACACTATTGGGCTGAGTAAACTTCACCATCGGTTCCGCCCCCTCTGGGAACACTCCCACCATCTCCTTATTTTGCAACAGGGCTGTTGCTTGAGAAAAAAAATGCTGCTGTCGGTGTTCCACTGCTTCCAAAGGGAAAGCACCGAAAGATGTTACCAATTCGCGAATTACCGGAACTTGACCCATATAATGATGGCAAGCAAAGCGGATCGATCGACCCAAAGCCGCCGTCAACAACAATGGATCTAAGAAACTGCGGTGATTGCTTACCACCAATACCGGACTCTCTTGGGGGATGCGATCCTCGCGGTGTAGAAACATCTGCGTTCCCAAACCAGCCAGGAAGCAGCGCGAAATCAGCAATGTACGATCGAAAGACATGGGCTAAAACACAGGTAAGACGCTATAAATGTTGATTCCATATCCATGCAGCTTAACATTACTTTACAAAATTTGCGATCGGCAGCCACAAAAAAACCAGGTTTATTTGGTACAACAAGCGCCTTGGCGGTTATGGCATAAACTGGGAATAATCTTTTTGTTGTAAAGTGCACTACTCATGCCTAAACCCTACAGCTACAATCTACGCCAAAAAGTCATTCAAGCCATAAAGCTCAATTCAATGCTAATCTTAAAGGAGCAAATTTAAGTAATGCCAACCTCAGTAATGCCGATCTTGTGAAGTCCAAACTTGTTGATGCTAACCTCACAAATGCTATCTTAAAATCGGCTCGCTTGGTAGATATCAACATGAGTAGAGCTAACTTAAAAGGGGCAGATATCAGCGGTGCCCAAATGCGTAAAAATAACCTCTGTGATGTCATAATGCCAGATGGCACAAAAACTAAAGAAGGTTGTGGCAACTGATACCGAACTCTAACTGTCGGCAAAAGAGAAAAGTTAAGTTGATTCATTTGATCTAAACAGCTAGATGAGTTTGATTACTTACTCCATGCGATCGCGGATGTCTTATGCCTTGCGTCCTAACACGGGCGGTTGCTATATTTACAGAAAGCAACAATCTATAAAGTCTTGTTGCGACTTCTGTAAAAATGCTTAAAGTAGCCCCCAAACCAAGCTAGGGTAGCTAAACTGATAAATTTACAGTTGGGATAGACCAACTGTAAAACTATTTTTGCACGAGTCCTAATAGCAATCTCGCGAGGCATCAAATGGATAACATTCAAAACTATCGCCTTAAGTGTACGCTGACCTTCGGCGACATTTACGGTCAAATCATTGTTTGGCTGATTGTCATTTTCCTAAGTCTAGCGTCTGCACTGGCATTGTGGAGCAGCGCCCGCCAAATCTACGCTTTAGCCACCGTCGGTCTGATCCTAGTTCTGTCTCTGCCATTCTTGCTGTTTGCCTTCGTTACCACTCTCCTCAACAATATCGAAGTAATTGCGATCGACCCCGATAGCGAATCTAAACCATCAGCTAGCGGAGATTTGCCCAGTCAAACAGCATCCCAAGTGGCGAGCTAATTAAACTTGAGATTTTTGATTGGAATTCAATTAAACATCAAAAGTTAAAAACTTCCTCACCTTTATGTGAGGGTTTTTTTATACGCCAACATATCGAAAGGAGAACACTCAAAAATTGCTCG
Source organism: Microcoleus sp. CSU_2_2 (assembly GCA_012035135.1). Lineage (GTDB taxonomy): Bacteria > Cyanobacteriota > Cyanobacteriia > Cyanobacteriales > Microcoleaceae > Microcoleus. The sequence continues at coordinate 6,942 of JAAUPI010000100.1, read as the reverse complement.
AAAAATGCTAGAACATGACGTGATCATTGTAGGCGGCGGTTTAGCAGGTTGCCGCGCAGCGCTAGAAATTGCCAGAACTGACCCCAGTTTAAAGGTAGCAGTTGTTGCGAAAACTCACCCAATTCGATCGCACTCCGTCGCAGCCCAAGGCGGCATGGCCTCCAGCCTCCAAAATGTCGATCCCGAAGACAGTTGGAAAGCCCACGCCTTCGACACAGTAAAAGGTTCAGACTATTTAGCCGACCAAGACGCCGTAGAAATCCTCACCCGCGAAGCGCCCGGTGTGATCATCGATTTAGAACACATGGGAGTCCTCTTTTCTCGCCTCCCAGACGGCAGAATTGCCCAGCGCGCTTTCGGCGGACATTCCCACCGCCGCACCTGCTACGCCGCCGACAAAACCGGTCACGCTATCCTCCACGAATTAGTCAACAATCTGCGCCGCTGCGGAGTTCACATCTATCAGGAGTGGTACGTCACCCGCCTGATTTTGGAAGAAGGCCAAGCCAAGGGCGTAGTTATGTACCGCCTGTTAGACGGCGAAATTGCCGTAGTACGGGCTAAGGCGGTGATGTTTGCTACGGGGGGTTACGGTCGAGTTTACAACACCACCTCGAATGATTACGCCTCGACTGGAGACGGTTTGGCGATGGCGGCGATGGCGGGATTGCCGCTGGAAGATATGGAGTTTGTGCAGTTTCACCCGACGGGTTTGTATCCCGTGGGAGTGTTGATTTCGGAGGCTGTGCGGGGCGAGGGTGCTTATTTGATTAATTCCGAGGGCGATCGATTTATGGCCAATTATGCCCCGTCGCGCATGGAATTAGCACCTAGAGATATTACATCGCGATCGATTTCCTTAGAAATTCGCGCAGGCCGCGGCATTAATGTCGATGGTAGTGCCGGCGGCCCTTTTATTTATCTCGATTTGCGGCACATGGGACGCGAAAAAATCATGAGCAAAATACCTTTTGCTTGGGAAGAAGCGCACCGCTTATTAGGAATTGATTCTGTAAATCAACCGATGCCCGTGCGTCCCACAGTCCACTATTCAATGGGCGGAATTCCCACTAATACTGGCGGGCAAGTTCGCAGCAGTCCTGACAGTTTGGTAGACGGTTTCTTTGCCGCCGGCGAAGCAGCTTGCGTGTCAGTTCACGGCGCTAACCGTTTGGGCAGCAATTCGCTTTTGGAATGCGTAGTTTACGGCAAAGTTACTGGCGCAACCATAGCACAATTCGTGCAAAATCGCAAGCTGCCGACAGTAGACGAACAGCGTTACATCCAGGAAGCCCAAGAGCAAATTCAAGCACTTGTAGACCGTCCCGGACAATACCGAATCAACCAAGTGCGGCAAAAGTTCCAAGATACGATGACCGAATATTGCGGAGTATTTCGCAGCGCCGAATTGATGCAGGAAGGTTTGCATAAATTGGAGGAATTGGAAAAACAATATCAAGAAGTTTACTTGGATGACAAGGGTAAATCTTGGAATACGGAAATTGTGGAAGCTTTGGAATTGCGGAGTTTGATTGTTGTCGGAAAAATGATTTTAACTTCGGCTTTGAACCGTGAGGAAAGTCGCGGCGCTCATTCGCGGGAAGATTTTTTGCAGCGGGATGATGAGAAGTTTTTGAAGCATACGCTGGCATATTATTCGCCTGCGGGAATTGATTTGGCTTATATGCCGGTGGCGATTACGATGTTTGAGCCGCAGGAGAGGAAGTATTGATTTGTACGGGTGGGCATTGCCCACCTATAATGATTTAGTTACCGAAAAGAAGTGCTTATACGCGGGCGCATTTGGAGGAAACGCGCGATCGAATTTCTAAGGTTTTGAATTCTCAAATTCTGTCGAATAGAGGATTATTGAAAGTGAGTTTGACGGCTGAAATTGAAATGTTCAAGCTGTTGCGATCGAGTCGTCGAACTTATGTTAAAATAGACATCTGGCAAAAATCTCAAGCTGTTCGATCGATGTAGGGGTGAAGCATTTGGGCGACAATTTATGACTAAAACCCAAGATTTTATGTCCAAATGCTTCACCCTCCTCCACGGGCTGCGATCGCACCCCAATCTCTATTTTCTTGGGAATAAGTTTAATAGCAAACTTCATGCTTGTTTAGCAATTGTATAAAATCGAGTCCGGTTGGATTGGTTGCGTGAGGCCGGGGCGAAGCATTCGGATATAGATTCTAAAGGTAATTGCAGAAATTATCGCCCGAATGCTTCTCCCCTACAAATATATACAACTATATACAACTCCCACTACGGGAGATGATATAAACTTTTTGAAATCTTGGTTCAGCATGGTACTTCCATTGATGAAATTCTCGACGAATGGTTTCTAAAGCAGCCAGCCGCACAGCATAGGGCTGACTGCGCCAATAAGCTACGTCTGACTTTGAATTTTTTAAGCTAGTTTTAGTGACTGCGATCGAACGTTTTTCAAACATGGTTTTTGGAGTGGTTATTCTCGATCGATGTTGAATCTTTGAATTATATCAATAATTACCTGACAGATTCGCGATCGTAATGGGGGCGATCAAGCTGCTGAAACTGCGATATTGCTAGAGTGGTTGATGAAGTCACTGTTGCACTACAATAAAATAGCATTTTTGAGAGTTTGTTTGTTAAGCCGATCGCCCACTTTATCTCCACTACTTCCCGAACTTTGCGATACTGTTTCTGATGCGTTACTCGGCGGTAGCGGTTCGAGCAGTTTCGATCGAGCTTCCCCAATTGCCGGGTTATTTTCCAACCAGGTTGCGAGCGCTGCTGAAAGCACATCTATCTCATCAGCTAAAGGTTCAATTAGCTGCGCTAGCTCGGTTAATTGTTCCGGCGAAAATAGCGATCGCTGCTGCATTAATAGTTCGATAAACGAGTCGATCGCTCCTTCGGAAACCGACATTGATTCGCGTTGGATTTTGTTAATTGTTTGCCGCACAAATTCGACAGACAAATCTAATATTTGGGCGATCGTCTCTAAATTTATTCCCAACCCTACCGTGCGACGAATGGTTTCTAACTTCGCGCGTCGCTCACCTTGATCGAGTCCTTCTTCTAAACCTTCTTGCTTGACTTCTTGGTAAAATCGAGTGTTTCTGAGTTCGCTTAAATTCAACATGGTGGCAATTTCCTCGCGGCTTTTTGGGGCAGTTTGTAGACAATAATTGTTTCGATGAGGTTAATTAAATCGCGCAGCACGATCGGATCGGACAACTGTTGGCGTGCCAAAGCGATCGACTGCCTTGCTTTTTCTGCTGCTGTCTCTTCTGGCTCGATTACCAGTTTAACAACATTGACTCCCAACGAGCGATCGGCACTTTCTGGCAATTCATCGAGGTAAATCCGCCGCACGCGCTGGCTGGTTAACAATCGGGAACTTCTAGCTTTTATCTATTTCGCTAGGCTCATCTTTCTGCAACGCAACCAGGATTTGAAAGCACAGCTTGAGCAGAAACAGCAGAAATCCTGCTTGGGGATTGAGCCAGGTAGCAACGCCCACGACGGTAAACTCGATTACTTTGAGCCATTTTGTTTTGTTGGATTTAGACATCAGAATCACCTTTTTTCAATGCTTAAATCCATTGCAACAAGTATAATTGAGAGTTATTTAAACTGACTTGACTGACTTAGCCCGATCTAACCTGACTTGAGCTGACTTCAGAGAGAAAAATTCGCTAAACTATCTGTGTAGCCTTCGCCAATTTGCTCGTAATGCCATTTCCTGATGAATTTTTGACCGAAATCGCTCGCGCGAAAAAGCTGACTGACCTAGAGATAGCAGTTTTTTTACTGCTCTTTGGTCAAGATAAAAATAAGGTGAAAATTGCCCTCGACCTTGATACGACGGAAACCGTTGTTAGTACCCGGCTAACAGGGATTTACAAAAAATTTGGAATTAACGATCGCGGTCCTGTTAAAGAAAGGGAGTTACGGCGCTATTTGGAGGAGCAACAAAAACGTAAGCCAGCGAGCTCACTATCAAATCTGCTTGTGGAGAGCGTCAACGATCCTCTTGATGCGTTAGTTCAACAAGTGCGATCGCGCCTACTACCTGTCATCACTGCCCCAGATAGCCCCATTGGCACAATGAAGATGTTGCCTGTGAGTCAACTTGTGCCAGTGGATAAAATTTACATTGACCTGAATGTGTTGGAACAATTGAGTTGTTCATCTCATTTTTCCGACTGGCGGCAGAAGTTTGACCTAGACAATTCTGAGAGCTTCGATCGCCTGGGTTTGGGTCGGGTCAGAGAGCGACGAGTGGAGGCGCTTTCAGCCGTCAAAGATTACCGTAAATTGATGGTGTTGGGTAAACCGGGAGCGGGAAAGACAACGTTGCTCAAATCCTTAGCAGTAGAGTGCGTTCAGCCAGAGACAGAGTTATTTGCCGATCTAGTACCGCTGTTTGTAACGTTGCGGGATTTTGCGAAAAAGGCAAGCGAAACGCAGTCGTGGAAGTTGTTAGATTATTTGACATGGTTATTAGCAGAGCGATGGAACGGATGCGATCGTGCCAGTGCAGAACAGATTTTAACGCAGGGGCGATCGTTGGTGTTGTTAGATGGTTTGGATGAAGTACCTCCCGATGATTTAGAGAGAGTGCTTGATGCGGTGCGAGAGTTTGGATACCGCGCCAACCGATTGATCATCACCTGCCGAACCCAAAGCCAGCGAGATCTGGACGGTTTTACCGATGTGGAAGTAGCTGACTTTACACTGCAACAGGTCGATCGATTTGTGGATAACTGGTTCAAAATTGTGGATTCAGGTTCTGAAGTATCGCTTGCTCCCCTGTTACAGCAGCAACTTCTACAAAAAGAGAACAAACCCATTGCGGAACTTGCCGTTACACCTGTATTGCTGAATTTGATTTGTGTAGTGTTTAAGGCTGAGCAAGGCAACCTACCTGAAAAACGCTTTAATCTTTATGACCGTGCGATGCGCGTGTTATTAAAGCGATTGGATGGACGATCGCCCATTGATAAGACATTAACCTTTGACGCCAAAGAGAAGTTTTTAGCTGAACTAGCATTCATGCTATTTCAGAACAATGACTATTTTCCAGAACAACGAACTCTAGAAGAATTTATTAAAAGCTACTTTGGATTTGATCGCTTTGTCGCTAGAAAAATTCTGGAAATCTTTGAGACAGAAACCGGACTGCTAATCGAACGTTCGGAAGGCTATTGGTCATTTTCACACTTAACGTTTCATGAATATTTTGTCGCCCAAAAGATTCTTAAATTCAATGGTCAAGCTACTGATTCAAAAATCGAGGAATTATTGAATCGTCATATCCTCGACAATAATTGGCATGAAGTATTTCGTTTAATTTCGGAGCAAAACGTCAATGAATAACGATAAGTATCTGCGCTCGATGAAACAGGCCATTGATGAATCGATTAAAGAAGATGATAAAATTCAACAGTTTCTAGTATGGTTGCATGAAAAGACAGCATCACTTGGTTCTCATTATCAAGAAGCTGCCTTGAGAGCATTCTATTGCGATCTTGTTGAAGGGATAATAAGCGATCATCATAGTTCTACTTCAGAAAAAGCAAGTGTTAGTGTTAATCGTAAAATATCTCGAACTCTCGACAGTAGACTAGATAAAGATATCGATGAATCTAGGGGAGTAGGTAGTGATTTATCTGAATACCCTTACGATTACATAACTTACAATCCAAGCACGTTATCGACAATTGAACGTCGTCGTTTATGTCGGTTAATATCTCAGGCTAAAACACTCCCTGCTGTAAACGTTGCATTTGATAAGGATGTTGCTATTGCTTGGAATAAGACTTATCCTAACTACAGCATTTATGACTCTTCTGGCATCAAAATAATATATTTACGTCGAGCGATTGCTTTGCTAGTCCGAAGCTCTGATGGGAACTTGCGTGACAGTATGATATATGCTATGAATACATTTCCCTCTACCGCAGAATGGGGTTCGGGGGATATTTATGAAAAACGGCTTGAAGAGTGGATGCAAAGGCTAAGTTCATGCCTATCCCAACATCGGAATCTAAAGCTTGATTGGCAGTTTAGTGATGAACAAAAACAACTGCTGAATAAATACTATGCCGCTAATAAGCTATTAGTAGATTTACTTCAAGAAAATCGTGCCACCCCAGAAGTGCAAAAGGAAATTCAAGATACGTTGTTGTTGCCTATTGTTGAAATCGAAAGGCGTGAAAGCGATATTAATAAAAAAATACTATTAGATTGCCCACTAGAAAGTCATTCCATTCCAGAAGCAAAAGAGACTCAAGAGACGTTGTTTTTACCAACTGTTGAAATTGCAATATGTAGTAGCAATGAAGTACAACAGCAGGTTCAAAATATGCTACCATCTCCTATTGATGAAATTGCACAGTATCCACGAGAAAACAAGCAAGGTAGACCTAAATCAATAAAGATCGATTTTTACACAAAAACTCTGTTGTACTCTTCCTTATTAATAGCTTTAATCTTGTACGTAGTTTTCATCACTGTCCTCAAGCATTATATATGGATTTTATAAATTGATTCGTTAATCGATCGATCGCCCCTTTGTTAAAATCAAAGCAATTCCCACCCTCATATTACCGAAAAATGCAAATTATATTAGAAGTGCCCGATCGCCCAGCCAAAAAACTGTAACAATTGGGCGATCGCCTCCCGGAAGCCCTCGATCGCGCGCTTGAGGAACTCGCCCCCGCAGAAACCATCCCCTACCAAAACGAACTCCAAATCATCGAATTGCTTGCCAGTCAACCCAGCCCGGAAGCAATCATCGCCATCCGCCCCGCGCCTGCATCGCAAGCCCGCACGATCGAACTACTCGATCGCCATAAATCCGGCACTCTCTCGCGATCGGAAGAAGTCGAACTCGATCGATACTTGCTGTTAGAACATTTGGTGCGCTTGGCTAAAGCTCATGCCTGC
>JAAUPI010000355.1 GCA_012035135.1 Microcoleus sp. CSU_2_2 | reverse complement strand
GGGTGCGTGACAACAACAATCTTTAATTCACCGTTGATGATTGTGAAAAGTCACGCACCGCAGTTATGGATGGTGCAGCACTTGTAATTGTAGGGTGCGTGACAACCAACAATCTTTGATGCACCGTTGATGACTGTGAAAAGTCACGCACCGCAGTTATGGATGGTGCAGCACTTGTAATTGTAGGGTGCGTGACAACAAACAATCTTTAATTCACCGTTAATGACTGTGAAAAGTCACGCACCGCAGTTATAGAATGGTGCGTGGCTGCTGAGATTAGGGCGAGAATTTGAGTGATTCTCAAGCCACGCACCCTTAATTACAAATATTTCTGCAACAACAAACCCATTTTCTCCTTGGTTGTCGCCGGCACTTTGTCCAGCGGGGTCAGAATTGCATATTTTAAAGCAGAATGCGACTCAGAAACGGGTGGATTTTCTATTAGCCTGCGCACTGTTTCTTGAATTACTTTTTGAGCATTTGTGGCATTGCGATGCAAATTTGCGACTACCATTTCTACTGTGACGCTGTCGTGATCGGTATGCCAGCAGTCATAATCGGTGACTAATGCTAAAGTTGCGTAGGCAATTTCAGCTTCTCTGGCTAATTTTGCCTCAGGTAAATTTGTCATCCCAATGACTGTTGCAGCCCAACTGCGGTAAAGGTGTGATTCTGCTTTTGTCGAAAATGCAGGCCCTTCCATGCAGACGTAAGTGCCACCTCGGTGGAGAGAAACGTCGGGGAGGTTTAAGGATTCGATCGCCCCTGCCAATACATTCGCCAATTCGCCACAAACCGGATCGCCGAAGGTAATGTGCCCGACAATCCCTTCTCCAAAAAAGGTAGAAACTCGATTTTTAGTGCGATCGATAAACTGATCCGGCACTACCATATCCAAAGGTTTTGCTTCTGCTTTCAGGGAACCAACCGCTGAAGCTGAGATTAAATACTCAACTCCCAAACTTTTCATTGCATAAATATTTGCCCGATACGGCACTTCTGAGGGCAAAAAAGTATGGTTGCGCCCGTGTCTCGCTAGAAAAGCGACCGGCGTACCGTCCAAAGTTCCGACGATCGCAGCATCTGACGGCGAACCGAAAGGTGTATCAATTTTTACCTCTTCGATATCTTTGAGGGCGTCCATTTTATACAAGCCACTGCCCCCGATAATTCCGATCTTTGCGCGAACCATAATTTTTACTATCTGCTGTGGTTTTCCCTTGTGATTCTAGCGGGCAACCGTAAAGTTTGTGTAAAGTTTATTGAAGATTTAGTGACGATCGTCACCTGCCATACACTATACTGTCACCAAATATATGTGATTAACATCACAAAATTGGTTCACAGAATCTTTAAGAATAAAGATACTGAGTTGTGTTAGATACTTGTAGGTTGTTAAAACAATGACAGTCAGTGATACCAACAGCCCCAAAATCTCTGTAGAAGCGATCGCCCAACGGATCTTGGCTTTCCGCCAAATTACTCCACTTGATCGGCGTCTACTAAAGTCCGCAGTGCTCTCAAAGAAGAGTCTCGACGAAAAAGATAAGTTTCAGATCCAGCGAGTGTGCCAAGGCATACAAAACGGATTGATTTTAGTTGTGGAATAAATTTGCCGTGCGATCGGACAAAACCCAAAGACACTGTTTTCAAATCTACGCTTGAATCTGCTTGAATTGCGATCGAGCAGAATTTGCTGATTTTTTGGCGCCTCAATGTTTGTATCTATCTCAAGTATTAAATTCAGAAACGAGTTCGATCGCACTTTAAAACCCAATAGTGAATTCAACATCCAAGTAATAAGCTGAGACATCTAAATTTTACCAAGTAACAATGGTCTCGCATCCCTCGCCCTTAGGCGGATTGTTTTTAGGGCGGGGTATTAAATCGCAAGCCCCTAAAAACTCCGCCCGCAACTGTCAACTGTCAACACTTCGACAAGCTCAGTGATGGCTGTCAACTGTCAACTGTTTAAAATTCAACAGCCAAAACCCAGTGTAAGTCATTCCCGTATCATCGGGTTGCACTAACAAAAAATGCAATCCTTTACTTAATTGTTGGCGTTGCATATAAATTTGGGCCGCCGCCTTCACGTCGCTATCTTCAAAAGTAGCAACCACAAATCTATCTGCCAATCCAGCTTCTAATATCAACCCATCGGGAGCGCCAGCTATATAATTTAAAGCCACAGGTTTAGCATCCTGAAGCCACCTAGCCAAGCGCATCGACTGTCGCCCGCCGTCAATAATTACTCCCGGTACGGGTACTGTTGAAGCCAAACCCAAATTCAGCGGTAATAACGATTCTGGCATTTCTAAAATTGGCAGGGGACGCCCTTTAAAAGCATCTTCAATATCGCCGGCCACTAGGGAAGCAAAACGCCACCTATCACCCCAGATGTTTTCGGGTAAAGGCACGGGTGGCGGTGACTCTATGGCGATCGGACTGTAACTTTCGCCCGTATAATTGGGCATACTTGCATAGGCTTTTGCCCGTTCTTGTAGCAGCAATTTCAGGGCAGGTGTGTGGCGAGTTGCTTCTACTTTGATGCCCAAAACTTTACCCGCAGCTTCGATTAAGCTGAGAGATTGAGGTCGAAATACTTGAATGCGATCGGGCTTGTTTTTAAGTTGAATTTGCTGCTGCAACTGATGCGCCAGCCATGTAGAATTAGCGTCACCCTGGCTGCAAAAAGCACTAAACTCAAAACTTCGCGCCGAGTCGCAAATTAATAGTTCCCACAGCGGTTTTCCCGCCTCGTCTTGGAGAGGACGACGGTAAAAATCGGCTTGCCAAATACGCATAAGCAATTAACAAATAAACTCAACCACTGTATTATTTTAACTGAACAGCGGGAATTCCCCTTCCTCGCCAAGCGTTGTGACGAGCGGTAGCAGGCACAACGCGTAGCAGGTGGGGGATGAGAGCGAGTTTTCTTTCCTCATCCATCCGCCCACGAGACGCAAAAGACATCTCCTAAAAAGATTCTGGAAGCCTTGCGCTATCTGGACACAAACCTAATTTTGGGAGATGTCTAAAGGCGACGCCGCGTGGAAGATGGGCGGATGGATGAGGAGACGAGCAAATTTCTTGCTTCTCCTTTGTTTGTTTGCTACAATATTATCATTAACCTTAGTTTCTGATAATGTATCGAGCCTACAAG
>JAAUPI010000099.1 GCA_012035135.1 Microcoleus sp. CSU_2_2 | reverse complement strand
ATAATCTCGTAAATGTAGTAAATGTAGGGTGCGTCGCTACGAACAACTCTCGTTGCTATTGGGAGATCTCATAGCGACGCACCATACCAATTATAACGGGGATGGGAAACCCGGATTTGGTATAAATCCCTAGAAAAATCGACAATCGATCAGCGACGCACCTTACAAAATTAGTCATTAGTCCTGGACGCATAAATACCCAAGAGACTGGGTTTCTCACTCCTACTTAAAGACTCGAATACAGTATTTTCATAAAAAAATCCTGTTTCTGCCTCCATGACTATCATATCGACTTCGTTTGTTACTAATGACTGATGACTAATGACTGATGACTATTGACTAATTACCACTTCAGCAAATTAAATTCTTCCATGTCTACGGTGTTGCGGTTGCGATAAATTGCCAACACAATTGCCAAACCCACCGCAGCCTCAGCCGCCGCTACCGTAACTACAAACACGGTAAATACTTGGCCCTTAATCTGTACGGGGTCAAGATAATTTGAGAAACCCATCAAATTGAGATTGACGGCATTCAGCATCAACTCGATCGACATCAACACGCGCACTGCATTTCGGCTAGTAATCAAACCGTAAATACCAATACAGAAAAGTGCGGCAGCTAATAACAGGAAATACTGGAGTTGCAGTTGCATAAGTTTAAAAAAGAAGGAAGTTCGGCAATGGATTATGTAACGGATGTAACGGATGGAAGTTATATCAAGTAACTGGTTCCTAGGAAGAGCCTAGGAACCGATGTCTAGAGGCTCTGCCTCGCTTCTTGCTATCATGAAAATAGGAGGCAGAGCCTCTGGATCTGCGTTCCCAGGCTCTGCCTGGGAACGAGTACGAGTAATGTGCACCCCAATTTTACTTAGATTCTGGCAAGGAAGCATCTCCGGCAGAAACTAATTCGCGAGGTCTTTCTGGCAAACTAAAAGCTGGTGTTTCAGATAGTTTGTTCGATAATTCATCTGGCAAGAAATCGCGGCGGGCTAACACAATTGCTCCTACCATTGCCATTAACAAAAACACTGATGCTAACTCGAAAGGCAGCAAATAGTCAGTGAAGAAATGTTTGGCGATAGTTACGATCGAACTTTCGGCTGGTGCGCCTGTCGTGGCGACAATCGCCCAAGGAGTAGACAGCACCATTGTGCTCAACAGAGCAAACAAACCTAGGCAAACTACTGCTGTTGCTACTTGACGCACCCAAGCGTTAGGAATAGTGCGGAAATCTTCTCGCTTGTTCACCAACATAATGGCAAACAAAATCAAGACATTAACAGCGCCAACGTAAATCAATACTTGCGCTGCTGCTACAAAGTCGGCATTTAGCAACAGGTACAAACCGGCAATGCTGGTAAATACGCCGCACAGCAAAAAAGCTGAGTAAACGATGTTGGAGAATAGGACTACTCCTAATGCTCCTCCAATCATCATTAAGGACAGTATGCCAAACGAAACAACTTGAACTCCTTCGGCTAGATTCACAATTTTTAATCCTTTGCTAATTGGTAATAGGTAATAGGTAATTGGGCATAGGTAATAGGTAATTGGGCATAGGTAATAGGTAATTGGGCATAGGTAATAGGTAATTGGGAGTTAGGAGTTGGGAGTTGTTGGTAGTTGCTAATTGGGAGTTAGTAGTTGGTAATTTGTTTTTTGTTAGTTCCAATAACCCATTCCCCATTCCCCATTACCCATTATCCATTCCCAATTCCCAATTCCCCATTACCCCTTACCCATTCCCCATTCCCCATTACCTATTTTTCGCTAATTTCCTCTGGACGAAGACCTGCACGTCTTGCGGTATTGGAAACTTCATGAGGGTCGATCGCACCTTTGGGTAAATAAGCAAATTCCCGCAGCGGTGTTACCATCGGATCGTCTGAAACTTTGTAAGGCAAACGTCCCAGGGCCACGTTGTCATAATTCAATTCATGACGTTCGTAAGCCGCTAACTCGTACTCTTCAGTCATCGACAAACAATTAGTCGGACAATATTCTACGCAGTTGCCGCAGAAGATACACACTCCGAAGTCGATACTGTAATGCTTGAGTTGTTTCTTCTTAGTTTCTTTGTTAAATTCCCAATCTACTACAGGTAAGTTGATCGGACATACCCGAACACAGACTTCGCAGGAAATGCACTTGTCAAATTCAAAGTGAATTCTGCCCCGAAAACGTTCGGAAGGAATTAGTTTTTCGTAAGGATACTGCACCGTAATCGGGCGGCGTCTCATGTGATCGAAGGTCACGCCTAGCCCTTGCCCGATATACTTAGCAGCTTGAACTGTCTCTTTGGCGTATTCGCCTACTTGATTGAGGAATTTTAGCATCGTGTTCTCTCTCTGTACTTAAATTTTTGGTGGTTGCTAATTGATAATAGGTAATTGGTTAACAGCTATTTTTTGGGGATGTCCGGTAGGGCAACGGCATTGCCGTATCCGGTAGTAGGACACGGCAGTGCCGTTTCCCTACAGCTATGTTACCTGTTACCTATTACAAATTAACCGCCAAAAGCAAAGGGAAAGGCAAGCTTCAAAGCTGCGGTCAACAGCAAATTAACTAAAGCAACGGGAAGTAAAAACTTCCATCCCAAATTGAGCAATTGGTCGATCCGAACTCGTGGCAGAGTCCAGCGGAGCAGAACTGCCAGAAACAGGAAAAAGTAGGCTTTCAACATTGTCATTGTAATGCCGATCGTACCTGTAATTACCTGTAACCAAGGAGTTGTTTCGCTCAATCCCAGGGCATTTGTCAGCACTCCCACAGGAATCGGGCACTCCCAGCCACCGAGGTACAAAACGGCTACTAGCAGGCAAGAAAGAACAAGGTTAACGTAGGAAGCGATGTAGTACAAGGCAAATTTCATGCCTGTATACTCAGTCTGATATCCTGCTACCAATTCTTCTTCTGCTTCGGGTAAGTCAAAGGGTAAGCGTTCGCATTCTGCCAGGGCTGCAATCCAGAAAATCAGGAAACCCGCAGGTTGCCGCCAGATGTTCCAGCCCAGAATGCCGTAGCCGGCTTGCTGTTGTACGATGTCGATCGTACTGAGGCTGTTGGACATCATCACCACTGCCAATACTGCCAAAGCTAGGGGAATTTCGTAGCTGAGGGATTGAGCGGCGGCTCTGAGTCCTCCGAGGAGGGCATATTTGTTGTTAGAAGCATAGCCCGACATTAGCAAGCCGATCGGCTGAATGCTAGACAGGGCAATCCACAGAAATATTGCTGTCCCCATATCGGCGATCAGCATATGCTCTCCGAAGGGCACGATTAAGTAGGAGAGAAAAACTGGAATCACCACAATTACTGGGCCCAGCGTGAACAGCAGCGGGTCAGCTTTTGCGGGTACGATGTCTTCTTTGAACACCAACTTCAGACCGTCAGCAACGGGTGCTAGCACTCCCAGGGGACCGATGAATTCCGGGCCAATCCGCTGTTGAGCCGCAGCGGAAATTTTCCTCTCCAGCCAGACGCTAGTGAGTACCCCGAATACGGCACCGACAACCATCAGCACCATTGGCAGTGGTAGCCAAAGCACGTGGGCGATGTCCGCTGGTAAGCCCAAATTTGTCAGGGCTTCTACAAAACTTCCTTGTAAGTCAATTCCTGGGTTCATGTTTCCAGATGAATGAGCGATCGCATATATTTTTGCACCCATCCTTAGTAGGATTAGGCTTGAAGAGTGGGGTATTGTAAAGATTTTTAATGCTTTACCGCATATCAGTATATCGCCGGAAAGGCCCCAAGAACGTAACTGAACCAAAGAAACCGGGTTTTTATGGTTTTTTTCGACTCTAACGAAATATTCTCGCAAAAACCCGGTTTCTGACTATCCGTGGGTTCAGGACTAGAGGACTGACGCATCAAAACCAAAGAAACCGGGTTTTTATCCGTTTTTTCGGCTCTAACGAAGTATTCCCGCAAACACCCGGTTTCTGAATTTTTAGTTATAAGGACTAAAGTCCTTACTACAAACCTACCCAAAATAGTTTTAACGAACCGATGAGAAGACTTCCAAACCCTGTATTGATTCTATCAATTTTTGCCACTCTACTGAGTTTATTAGCTCGTTGGTATCGAGCGTAACTCCTTTTTCCGAAGCAAAAACGATCAAGTTTTTCACCCAATCTAAGATAGTTTCTGTCGTGAAATACGGCGTCGAAGCCCAAGCCGATCGCAAATTATCAACCATCTCGGACATATCTCCGCGATCGTAAGCCTCCCAAGCTTTCCAAACTAAATAATAATATTCGATCAGGTTATCTACTTGCTCGATCTGCTTTTGGAATTTCGGAGTCATAGATAAACTGTGGCTCTTATCGTCACTTATAAATGCCTGTTCAATTAATTCTACATAATCCCGAAGCATTCTTTCTTCTTTGAATAGTTCTGCGGCTCGCGCTTTACAAGCTTGTCCTGCAAGTCGGCGCAAGTCTGGATTTTCTGCCCATATTTCCACCGTTTCTAGCAATGCTTTTGCCGTTCCTTCGGGGTCAATTGTAGGATCTGGGAGCAACTTTCCTGTATCTCCTAATTGTTCGGGAATACCGCTGACTGCTGTGGCAATTACGGGCAATCCTTTTGCCATTGCTTCCATAATTGCTAGCGGCATTCCTTCGGCTTCCGAAGATAAAATAAAGATGTCACTGGCGTCCAGCCAGTCGGCAATATCCCAGCGCTGACCTAAGAATTTCACCTGTTCTTTTACTCCCAATTTGCTCACAGTTGCTCTTAATTCAGGCTCCATGTTGTCGTGAGTAGTAGAACCGGGTCCGGCCCAAATAAAGTAAATTTGCGGCCAAATTGGACGAGATTTGAGTTGGGCGATCGCCTGTAATTGATACTGATATCCTTTAATGGGAGTCAGTCTCGCCGCCGTGAAACAAACGACAGCATCTTCGGGAATTCCTTGTTCTTGACGCAGGCGTTGGCGAGTTGAAAGATTCTGCGGTTCAAAATAACGATTCGGTCTGCCATAATAGATGACTTTTCCCCGTTCGAGAGCCACTTTAAACAGACTTTGAAACAAGTTTAAATTCTCGTGGGAAACTGCGACTGCTGCTTTGGCTATCATGTACTGGTAGGCAACTGCATCGAAATAGGGAATGCGATCGCCTCGATCGAAGGTTGCATAATTGCGATTAATATAACCTAAGGAAATTATGTATGGTATATTTTGCTCGATCGCAACTTGTTTGGCTGCAAAATTAGCCATCGGCCAGCCGTCACTAAATATAATTAAATCCGGTTGAGCCTGGGCATAAATCTTTTTAGCATCCCCTAAATTATAAGCAATTCGCAAAAACTCTTTCATCGTGTCGAACTCTAGCCAAATATGTTCTATACCTAGCTGTTGTTGTTCAGTAATTAAAGGGTTGGCAGCTTGACTTTGAACGCTGGTAACTCGATAACCGTCGGCAGCTAATTTACACATCAGCGAGTGGTTGAACTGAGCCAATCCGCCGACTCCGGAGTCTTCTGTGTACAAGAGTACGTGCTTTTTTTGCTGTCTATAAATTGCACTGGAAGTGGGTTGAAACTGATAAGGATTGTTAGCTGCGATCGCCACTATTTCTTGCCATTCCTGTAAATTAGTTAAGGCATAGGCATCAAATTTGTCGCCGTACTGTGCCGAAACTCCCTTAAAAGTTTCCAACCAATTAAAAACAGTTTCAGTGCCTGTCAAACTAGTGTAATACAGAGATTTTTCCAGACTTTCGACCATCTCTGGCAAATATCCGTCCCGGTACATTCGCCATGCTATCCATACGAAACATTTGTAACGTTCCGCGCGTTTCAAGTCGCGGATGTGCCCAGGTAAGTCTGGACGCGCGAAAAATTGCTCCATCACAATTTCCGTATTTTTCATTAATTTTGAGCCGTTGGACATCAGGTTACTGTCGTGCTGACGATAGCAGGTTAATATTTCTTTTAACCAAACAGACTTGCAGCCTTTCAAAGCTAAACGTAGGACAAAATCTAAATCTTCGGTTGGTGGAAAGCGAGGATCGAAACCCCCCAAGCGTTCCCACCATTCTCGTCGCAGCATCATGGCGCTGGGACGTACTGATTTGTAAAAAACAAAGGCTTCTAAATCTAATTTTGGCGCTTCTTCCCAAGGCTTTACTCCATAGATACCTTGGTTGTTTTGGTCAACTATTACCCAACCTGTTTGCACCAAATCTAATGTGGGATCGGCGTCAAAGCAAGCTATTTGTTTTTCTAGTTTTTCTGGTAGGAAGGAGTCGTCACTATCCAGAAAAGCTAAAAATTCCCCTTTGGCTAACTTGCAAGCCGAATTGCGAGCAATTGCCGCTCCTTGATTATCTTGATAGATGTATTGAATTAAATCGAGATAAGGTGCTAAAAGTTGGCGAGTGTTGTCAGTCGATCCATCGTCTACGATAATAATTTCCCAATTTTGATAAGTCTGGTTGAGAACACTTTCTACAGCTTGGATAATGTAGCGATCGCTGTTATAAGTGGGAATGATTACGCTGACTCGCGCTGTTTTTTTGGGAAGTATGCTAACCATTAACTGTTTCCATTCTGGTAAATTTCTTAAAGATTGAAGATCGGGGTACATTCCGTAAGATTTTGAGATTGTAGTCAGACGAGCGACCCAATCTATGACTGTTTTTTCTGGCGAGTAAGGAGTATAAAAGAAAGATTTTTGGTAATAATCCACTGCTTGCACCGGATAGCCACTATAGTATAGTTGCCACGCCATCCAGGTCAGAATTTCATAAAAAGCAGGCTTTTCCAATTGGCGGATGTCTTCTGGCAAGTCCGATCGACTGAATAAATTTTGCTTTAATTTAATAGCAAGGTTTGCCTGTTTCTCCACTCTCTGAATGGACACGTTTTGTCCGTGCTGGCGGTAGCAGACTGTCACTTGAGGCAACCAAGCAGCTTCGCAGCCAGATAGTGCTAAACGCAAGATTAAGTCGGCATCATCTACTGAATCATACTCCGAATCAAAGCCACCGACTCGTTCCAACCACTGTCGTGAGAACATCATCGCGCTGGGAAGTAGCGGCATATAAACAATCCAGGTTTTTAAGTCTAGCTGAGGCAAATATTCCCAGGGTGTGACATCGAAAATATTTTCGCCTTGCTCTTTAACAATTCGCCAGCCACTATTCACAATTCCTAGTGATGGCTGAGTATCAAATAAGGCAATTTGTGCAGCTAATTTATCTGACAATAAAAAGTCATCTTGATCCAGAAAAGCGATTAATTCTCCCTTCGCTTCGCGGATGCCACAATTTCGAGCAGCCGCTACTCCTTGATTTTGTTGATAAACATAGTGAATTCTGTCGATATAAGGCTGCAACGCTTGGCGAGTGTCGTCAGTTGAGCCGTCATCTACAACGATAAGTTCCCAATTTGTATAGGTTTGGCTGATGACGCTTTCTACAGCTTGCGCGATGTAGCGATCGCCATTATATGCAGGTATAATTACACTTACTCGCGGTGTTAAATTTGTCAGTGACATGAGTTTTCTGGGTGATAACAAAGGAAGAAGGAAGAAGCGATTATACTGCTGAAAGCGATCCAAATTTAAAATGTCAATCTGGTATTTTAACGTACAGAAACTACAGACTCACAACCCTGTATTTTCTCGACCAATTGTTGCCATTCGGCTGATTTAGTGAGAGAATATGTATCTAAATTATGCCCCTTTGACAACGAAAAATAGCCAAAATATTCTACCCAATTTAAGAGTGTTTCTGTACTCAAAAAAGGTGTACACTTCAAAGATTCTTGAAGCCATTTCTGCATTCCACTCATATCTTCTTGACAGTAAGCCTGCCAAGCATTCCATACTAAAGAACTGTAGCGCATCCGACATTCTATCTTCGCCATTGACCTCTGCACCTTTGTTTGAGTAACAAATGGATCTGTTTGATAATCACAAACTAAAGCTTTTTCTATCGCCTCAATCGACTCTGCCAACATCCGTTCCTCTTTGAACAGTTTCTCGGCCCGCTGCTTACAAGCTTGACCGATTTGATGCCGCAATTCTGGATTCATCGCCCAAACTTCTACAGTTTGCGCCAATTCCCTCGCAGTTCCCTCTGGATCGGTATTCGGATCGGGCAACAATTTCCCAGCATCACCAAGTCCTTCTGGAATGCCACCCACAGCCGCTGCAACTACGGGTAATCCCTTCGCCATCGCTTCCATGACTGCAAAAGAAGGGGCTGCATCTGCCAGAGAAGTCAAAATGAAGATGTCGCTAGCATCCAGCCAATCTAGGATATCCCAGCGCTGTCCGATAAATTTGACGCGATCGATCGCCCCTAACTCTCTAATAGTTTCCCTCAATTTTATTTCTACATTATCAGAACTTCCCTCACCAGTTCCTGCCCAGACAAAATACAGTTTAGACCACACAGAAGATTGCTGCAAATGCTTGATGGCTTCGATTTGATATCGATGTCCTTTAATCGATGCCAATCGAGCCGATGTGAAACAAACAATCGCATCTTCAGGAATTTTTATTTCTTGTCGCAGCCGTTGGCGAGCCGCAGCATTAGCAGGTGCAAAATATTCAGGAGAACGCCCCAAGTAAATCACTTGTCCTCGCTCTTTTGGCAACTTGAAATGTTGGCACAATAAATTCAAATGTTCGTAAGCGCCAACAATTAGCGCTCTAGCTTGCAGGCAGTGGTAGAGCACTCCTTCTGCATAAGGTACTACATCCCCGCAGGCAAAAGTTGCGTGTTCTGGCATGACTAATCCGATGACCATCATGTATGGTATCCCCATTTCAATAACTACCTGTTTAGCTGCAAAATTGGAAAATGGCCAACCATCGCTAAAAATAATCAGATCCGGTTTATTACTAGCAAAAATCTCTCTTGCATCCTCGGTATTTCTTAACACCCGCTGTAAATCTTTATGACCGCTAAAATCCAGCCACAAGTGCTCTATACCTAACTCTCGTTCTCGCTCCAGTAAGGGGCTAGAATGTTTGGTTTGCACGCAAGTAACTCGATAGCCTAACAGGGCTAACTGACAGAGAATGGCATGATTGTACTGTGCTAATCCTCCCACGCCCGGATCGTCGGTGTTGTAGAGTAAAATGTGCGATCGCGCTTTTTGAGGTGTGGAAATAGAACTCTGTTGAGATTGGGGTGGATTAGTCATCACCATCAAACTTACATCTTGCCATTCCTGTAACTGACTCAGGGAATAAGCATCAAATCGATCACCGTATTCTTCAGATGCAAGCTTAAAACTTTCCAGCCAATTCAAGACTGTTTTTGTGGGTGAAAAAGGCGTATATTGCAATGACTTTTCTAAACACTCCGCCATCTCTGCCAGATGACCGTCGCGATACATCCGCCATGCTATCCACTTGAAGCGTAGATAGCATTCCTGGTTTTTTAACTGGCGGATTGATTCAGGCAAATTAGGTCGATCGAAGAATTCTTTCATCAAAATTTCTGTATTCTTTATTAGCGGCAAACCGCTTGACATGATATTGGAATTGTGCTGACGATAGCAGATCAGTATCTCTTCTAACCAAACTGCTTTACACCCCTTTAAAGTTAAACGCAAGGCAAAGTCTAAATCTTCCGCCAACTGAAACTGAGAATTGAAACCGCCCAAGCGTTCCCACCACTCTCGTCGCAGTAGCATCGCACTCGGTCGCACGTATTTATATATAATAAAACTTTCTAAATCTAATTTAGGCGCTTGCTGCCAAGGCTCTACAGCAGAAATAGTTTGCCCTTTTTCATCGACTATAAACCAACCTGTTTGCACCATATCTAATGTGGGGTCAGCATCAAAGCAAACTATTTGTTTCTCTAACTTTTCTGGTAGAAAATAGTCATCAGCATCTAGAAAAGCTAAAAACTCACCTTGAGCTAGCTGGCAAGCAAGATTTCGGGCAACTGCTGCTCCTTGGTTCTCTTGATAAATGTAGCGAATTCTGTCAATATAAGGTTGTAATACTTGTTGTGTGCGATCGGTAGAACCATCGTCTACAACGATAATCTCCAAATTAGTAAAAGTTTGACACAGGACGCTTTCCACCGCTTGCACGATGTAGCGATCGCCATTATATACAGGTATAATTACGCTGACTTGTGGTGTTCGAGTGGCTGTTGACATTACTTAGCTCGCTGTTAACCTATTACTGTCTAGTTTATATTAATGTTGCATACATCTCACATCTTGCCTGTTCATAAAAGGCTGGCTGAGAATGGTGCAAGATCTCAGATACATTGAACACTATTTGTATGCCAGTAGATGTACTTAGATGAATTTGAAATTTGGCAACTTTTAGCATATAATTTTACAGGTAATTATTACTCAAAAGGACAATCCAAAATGAACTCAGAAACAGCGCAGGTTAATTTTCAGCAGCAGGCAGAACTTTATTTAGCTACAGGTAACTTCGATCGGGCGATCGCAATTTGCCAACAAATTTTAGAATTGCAGCCTAATTCTGCCGAAACTTGCAAAACCTTAGGCAAGGCGCTGCAAGCTCAAGGTAAACTAGAAGACGCAAGATATTGGTATAAAGTTGCGATCGCCCTACAACCAGATTTTGCCGAAGCTTTTGCCAACCTCGGTACTCTCTGTGCTACCTTACAGCAATGGCAAGAGGCGATCGCCTATTACCAAAAAGCGATCTCCCTGCAACCAGACTTTGCAGGATTTTACCGTAATTTGAGTCGGGTATTTTCCCAAATAGGCAAAGCTGATGAAGCCGCCGACTGTTGGTATCAAGCACTCATGGTGAAACCAGTAGAAATAGCTGAAGAATATCTCGATTTAGGCAATATTCTATTGGCGCAAAACAAGGCGGATAAAGCGCTTATTTGTTACCATCGCACCATTTATTTAAACCCCAGTTGTTGCGAAGCTTATTATAAATTGGCAGAAGCTGCCAACGAACTGAAGCAGTGGGATGAAGCTATTGCTAACTACCGCAAAGCTATTCAACTTCAGCCGGATATGTCGGAGCTTTATTATAAATTAGGAAATGCTTTACAAGCAAGCAGGCTGTGGCACGAAGCTGTCGTTGCTTACCGCAGAAGTATCGATTTGCATCCCGATTCTTTTTGGTCTTATTACAATTTAGGTCGTGTAATGAGCGAATTAGAACAGTGGCAAGAAGCCGTAGTTGCTTACCGCACAGGTATTGAAATTAACCCGGATTTTTCTTGGTCTTACTACAGTATCGGCGAAGCCTACAATAAATTAGGAAAATGGTCGGAATGCGCCACAGCTTATCAGCGTGCTATTGAGTTAGATCCTAATTCCTTTGGCTCTTACCACAATTTGGGAGATGCGCTTTTTAAACTCGAAAAATGGTCGGAAGCTGCCGCAGCTTATCAGCGGGCGATCGAGCTTAATTCAGAATTTTTTTGGTCGCATTATAATTTAGCTTTAAGTTTGGTTAAACTCGAAAAATTTTCAGCAGCGACAATTGCTTATCAACGGGCGATCGAACTCAATCCTGAATTCTCTTGGACTTATCACAATTTAGGAGAATTGTTGTTAAAAATCAAACAGTGGCAAGCAGCAGCTACCGCTTACCAACGCGCTATCGAACTCAATCCAAATCTTTCTTGGTCTTATTACAATTTAGGCGATGCTTTGACTGAAATATACGAGTGGAACGGTGCTGTTTCTGCCTACCTGAGTGCGCTTCAGCTAGACCAGTCTCTACCTAAAATTTACACCAAGTTGGGCGAGGTTTTACAAAAAAGAAAGCGGATAGATTTAGATGCAGCAGTTAGTTACTACCACCATGAAATGCAGTCGCTGCACTCTCCTGAATTTTACTGCGATGTAGCACAAAAGTTTGCCGGAGACAATCAGCTTGATGCGGCAACTGTACTCTATTTAATGGCATTAGAAATTCGACCTAAAGATGCAGAAATCTCCAGAGAATTAGAAAAGATTTTAGCTAAAAAAACTGCACCTGGGGCAGAGAGTATTGGAGTGGAATTAGCAGCAAATGATATTCGAGATCGCTACATTGCCAGAGTAGCAAAAGGTAAAACTTTTGCAGAAGTAGGCGGATTGTGGGGAACCGTCAACGAAAAAGTATCTGTAGCTAGCAAATACGGTGCTACTTCTCTCACCATGATTGATGTAATGCCGATGTCAGAACACTGTTGGCAAGATTTTCGCGATCGGATGGCAAATTTAAATATTACTAATTATAATTGTATCAGTGGAGATATCGCTCAGATTCAACTCCCAGAAATTGGCGAGCCTTATGATGTAGTTCACTGTGCCGGAGTTTTGTACCACCACCCCCATCCCTTGCAAATTATGGTTGCCTTGCGTCAGATAACTCGCGAGCATTTAATTTTAACTTCAGCAATTACCCAAGAAGTTATAGAAAATGAGTTTGGACGCTACCAAATTGCCGATTCTGGAGTAATATTTATTCCCGCCTTGGACGATGCAGAAAGAGCTATTTTAACAGCTTATTGGCAGGTATATACCAATAACAAGCCCCTGATAGGTATCACTGAGAAATCAATTTTTGACATAAAGGATTTTCGGCCATGCTGGTGGCTGGCTACAGCTTCTGCTTTAGAAGCTATGTGCAAAGTAGCGGGATTTAAAGTTTTAGACAAAGGATTGACTTGGAACAATAATGCTTTGACTCTCCTGCTTGGTGTTTAAAAACAATTCAAATAAATACAAAAAATTTTTGTTAAAACAGGAAAATAATCAAATGAATAATAACGGACAGGAAACGCCATTAGGAAACATTTTAGTAGTGGACGATACGCCAGAAAACCTGCGTCTTTTGTCTACCATGTTGATTCAGCGGGGGTACGCGCCCCGCTGCGTTATTAACGGGCAAATGGCTCTGAGAGCGTGCAATTCCAATCCACCGGATTTGATTTTGCTAGATATAATGATGCCTGACATGAATGGCTACGAAGTATGTCAACACCTGAAATCTGAAGCTAAAACTCGCGAAATTCCAGTGATTTTTATCAGTGCTAAAGATGAAGTATTTGACAAAGTAAACGCATTTGCCGTAGGGGCAGTGGACTACATCAGCAAGCCTTTTCAGTTTGAAGAAGTGCTCGCTCGCATCGAAAGTCACCTCACCTTGCGGAAGTTGCAAAAGCAGCTAACAGAACAAAATGTACTCCTCCAAGAAGAAATCAACAGCCGCTTAGCAGTGGAAAAAGTTATTCACGAAAAAAATACAATTTTGCAACAAGAAATCAGCACTCGCCGAGCAGTTGAACAAACCCTACAAGAGCAAAATTTGATCCTCCAACAAGAGATACATAACCGCCAGCGCGCGGAATCTGCCCTGTTAAAATCTAACCAAGAATTGGCACGTTCCAATGCCGAACTCGAACAATTTGCCTATGTTGCTTCCCACGATTTGCAAGCGCCTTTAGCAACCATTGCCAGCTTTGCTCAACTTTTAGAAAAACGCTATCAAGATCGACTAGACAGCCAAGCTAATAAGTTTATCGGCAACATAGTTCAGGGCTGCACGAGAATGCAAACTTTAATTGATGACTTGCTAGAATATTCGCGAGTGGGCAGGAGTCGGAAACCTTTTCAACCGATAGATTGCAATCAGGTTTTGGAGCAAGCAATCGCCAACCTTCAAGCAGTAATTAGCGACACTCAAGCCGTTATTAATTATAGCGAATTGCCCGTAGTAACGGGTGATATTTCTCAATTAATACAGCTATTTCAAAATTTACTAGGTAATGCGATCAAATATCGCAAAGCTACGTCACCTGTGGTTGGTATCACCGTCTGCCAACATGAAAACAAATGGTTATTTTCTATCTCGGATAATGGAATTGGAATTGCCGAGCAGCATCAAGAACGGATCTTTCAAATTTTCAAGCGTTTACACACTCAGAGAGAATATTCTGGTACGGGTATTGGTTTAGCAATTTGTCAAAAGATTGTCGAACGTCATGGGGGTTCTATTTGGGTGGAATCTGAACCTGGTCAAGGTTCAACTTTTCACTTTACCATCACTTAATCAAAATATCTTTATTAAATTCTATATTTGAAGGCAGAAGGTAGAAAGTAGAGATTAAATTTAAAGTTAGAATAAAAAAATATTTGCGTTGACATCACAGTTAGTTTGTGATACGATGATTTGTCTAAAACACAATTTTTGTAGCACTCGATCGCACTGCAATCTCAATCCTGATGTATGTGTATTTGGGAGGTAGTGCGTTAGGTCTAAAAAGCTCTCTTAACATTGACGAGGCGAACATTACCCGCAAGGAGGGACAGCAATGTCCAAAGTCTTCATTATTGATGCCAACAAACGACAATTAAACCCATACTGCAAACACATTCACTTCAAGGATAGATACGGCTATGTTGCATAGACTATGCCTCCCGTTTCCTCCCACCACCTTGCTGAGTACAGCTCTGGTGGGGATCACTCGCGGGGAAGACAGATGAAAGCAGTTTTTAACTTAGCTATACCTCCTACCTGCTTGAAAGTTCTGTTGGTTGAAGACAATCCTTATGAAGCAGAACTAATTGCAGATTTACTGTCAGGAATTAGCAATAAACAGCAAATATCGCTGACGATAGCAGAGCGCCTCAGTGAAGCGCTGCTGCGCTTGAATCGAGAAACTTTTGACATAATTTTATTAGACCTTTCACTGCCAGACAGTCATGGAATTGAGACTGTTGCTAGAGTACAAGAGTACGGGGTAAATGTGCCGATAGTGGTGCTAACGGGTCAAAACGACGAAGAACTTGCCCTGCGGTTAATCTCGGTTGGCGTGCAGGATTATCTAATTAAAAGAAAAATCGATGGCGAACTTTTAATTCGATCGCTCCGCTATGCAATCGAGCGTCAACATAGTCAAGATGCTCTGCGAAAAAGCGAAGAAAATTATCGATCGGTGGTGGAAAATTCTCCGATCGGAATTGCTATCTTTGCCCCAGTTATTGACTGTAAAAGTTGGGAACAATGCACCTGGATAGAAGTCAACGATGCAGTGTGCAAATTGCTGGACTACGATCGCAAGGAACTCATGCAAAAAAAATGGTTGGAGTTGACTCATCCAGATGATTTGAGTAGCAGCATAAAACAATTATCTCAAATTTTATCGGGGGCGATCGACAGTTACATCTTGGACAAAAGATGGTTGCGAAAAGATGGTGAAATAGTTTACACGCGAGTTTCGCTGCGCTGCATCCGCCGCCCAGATGGGTCGATCGACCGGATGATTAAAGTAGTTTTGGACATCAGCGATCGCTACCGATACGAATCCCAACTTAAAGCATCAGAACAATTTTTAAACCACACTATTAATGCTAGTCCCGATCCAATTTTTGTCAAAGACGATCGGCACCGCTGGATGATATTAAACGATGCTTTTTGTCAGTTGATCGGCAAATCGCGACAAGAACTGATCGGCAAATCAGATTATGATTTTTTCCCCAAATCAGAAGCGGACGTTCTTTGGGCAAAAGATGAAGAAGTATTAACAACGGGTATGGCTGCGGAAATAGAAGAAAATTTTACAGATGGCCACGGTAAACAACATATTATTTCTACCAAAAAAACCGTATTTCAAAACGCAGACGGCAGTCAAATATTAGTAGGCACAATTCGAGATATCACTGAATATAGACGCCAGCAAATAGCTTTAGAACAAAGCGAAGCTCGATTTCAAAAAGACGATGCAACATCTGGGAGCCGAGGCGATCTTATCTGGGACGGTTTAGTGATGGATATCACTGAATTAAAGCAGGCTCAAACAGAGCGCGATCGCTTTTTTACCATCTCCCTAGACTTGCTTTGCATTGTCGGTTTCGACGGTTATTTCAAACGTTTAAACCCCGCTTGGTCAAATGCCCTGGGCTACAGCAATGCCGAACTTCTCGCCCAACCCCCGATCGATTTTGTTCATCCAGACGATCGAGAAGCGACCATAGCAGAGAGCCAAAAGCTGATAGCAGGTAACCCCAGCATTTACTTTGAAAACCGCTTTTTATGCAAAGACGGTTCTTACAAATGGTTGCTATGGACGGCCTCGCCATTTAGCCAAGAAGGTTTAATTTATGCAGT
The DNA here is from genome assembly GCA_012035135.1 of Microcoleus sp. CSU_2_2. Classification (GTDB taxonomy): domain Bacteria; phylum Cyanobacteriota; class Cyanobacteriia; order Cyanobacteriales; family Microcoleaceae; genus Microcoleus. The sequence continues at coordinate 3,119 of JAAUPI010000099.1, read as the reverse complement.
CGCCCGCGACATCACTTCTCGCAAACAAGCTGAGTCGGCACTACAGCGGCAAGCAGTTGCAATGGATGCTGCTTACGACGGCATCGCTATCCTCAATGCTAAGGAAGAATATATTTATTTAAATTATGCTTATCTCAAAATGTACGGCATTGCCAGTCCGTCTAAATTGTTTGGAAAAAGCTGGAAAATGCTTTATAGCGAAGCAGAACTTCAACTGTTTCAACGACAAATAATACCCGAGTTCCAGAAAACAGAATACTGCTATATTGAAGCAATAGGTAAGCGCTGCGACGGTACTCAGTTTCCTCAAGAACTGTCGATGACAATGCTTACAGGTGGCGAGATAATTTGTATTGTGCGCGATATTACTCGCAGAAAAGAAGCAGAATCAGCACTGCTGCGAGTTACTCAAGCTGTAGAAAGCACCAGTGATGCGATTTGCATTGCTGATTTGAAAGGGCGATCGATCTATCACAATCAAGCTTTTATCGATCGGTACGGCTACACAGCAGCAGAACTAAATACTGCCGGGGGAGCAATGACAATCTACCCCCAAACTAAAGTGTTGCTAGCAATGTTTAAAACCATTCGTAAAGGCAAATCTTGGCAAGGCGAAATCAAAATCCTCACTAAAAGTAACGAACTGGTAACAACTCTCTTTCGAGCCGACTGCATTAAAGATGAAACTGGCAATTTAATCGGGCTAGTGGGAGTAATGACCGACATCACCGAACGCAAACAAGCCGAAATAGCTCTGCGACAACAATTAAAGCGAGAACGGTTGGTAGTTGCCATGCTCGATCGCATTCGTTCTTCGCTCAATTTAGAAGAAGTCTTGACAACTGCTGTGGAAGAAGTGCGACAATTTTTGCAAACAGATCGTACAGTTATTTACCGCTTTCAACCCGACTGGAGTGGCGTTGTAGTTGTTGAGTCAGTGATCGAAAATCGGATGTCGCTGCGCAACTTAAATGTTGATGATCCCTGCTTTGGAGAGAAGTTTGTTTCTCTTTACCAACAAGGTTGGATTCGAGCTATAGAAGATATTTACAATTCCGATCTGAGTGAATGCCATATTAATTTCCTGACTAGATTAGAAGTTAAAGCTAATTTAGTAGTTCCAATTTTACAAACAGAAGAAAGTATTTATAATGCTCGATCGACCGCAGAAAATCCGCTTTGGGGACTGCTGATCGCCCACGATTGCAACGGCCCGCGTGCTTGGGATTCCTCAGAAATAGAATCCCTCCGACAGTTGTGCGTCCAGTTAGCGATCGCGATCCAACAGTCAACTCTATTTCAACAAGCACAAACCGAAATAGCCGATCGCAAACAAGCAGAATTCGCCCTTCAACAAGCCAAAGAATCAGCAGAAACCGCCAACCGGGCAAAAAGCGAATTTCTCGCCAACATGAGCCACGAACTGAGGACACCTTTAAACGGTGTTTTAGGTTACGCCCAAATCCTTAAAACAGATAAAACTTTAAACCCCGATCACCAAGAAAGTCTCAGCAACATTCAACACTGCGGTCAACACTTGTTGATGTTAATCGAGGATATTTTAGACCTCTCTAAAATCGAAGCTCGGAAAATGGAACTCTACCCTTCCGAGTTAAATTTTATTAACTTTACTAAAAACATTGCCGACCTTTTCCAGATGCGAGCCGATCAAAAAGGCATTTCTTTCAGTTACGAACAAGTATCTCCTCTGCCTAGCGGCGTCCATGTTGATGAAAAAAGATTGCGCCAAGTTCTCATAAATTTACTCAGCAATGCTGTTAAATTTACTAACAGTGGTGGAGTAACTTTCAAAGTCGGCTATGTCGGGACTGAGGCTTGGAGTCGGGGGCAAGGAAAAAGTTATGAGTTTTCTCTTTTGAGTTCGGAATTGAAGCAGAATTATATGCGATTCGCCCACGCACTCTCATCTAAAAACTCTCTAAAAATTCGCTTTCAAGTTGAAGATACTGGCATAGGAATCGCTCAAAGTAAGTTAGAGGAAATATTTTTGCCGTTCCACCAAGTAGATGGGAATACATTTGTCGAAGGTACTGGTCTCGGACTCTCCATTAGCCAGAAATTAGCGAAGCTGATGGGCAGTGAAATTCGCGTCAACAGCACATTGGGAAAAGGCAGCACTTTCTGGCTGGATTTAGAGTTACCCGCAGCCAAACATTACTTAGAGGTAACTCCTTTGCAGGAAAAACGCTGGGTTGTCGGTTTTGTCGGCAACAAGCGCAAAGTGCTAATCGTGGATGACAATCAAGTAAATCGATCGATGTTATGCAGCCTACTGGGGCGTTTGGGATTTGAAGTTGCAGAGGCCCAAAACGGCCAAGAATGCCTCCATAAAGCAGTCGAATTTCAACCAGATGTGATTTTAATGGATTTGCTGATGCCTGTAATGGACGGCTTAGAAGCTGCGAGGCGAGTGCGACAGTTATCTGAATTAAAAGATGTCGTGTTAATTGCTCTGTCAGCTAGCGTTTTTGAGGCTACGCAGCAGGAAAGTATGCTCGCAGGCTGCGATGATTTTCTCCCCAAGCCGATCGAAGCCAATCATTTTTTGGAACAGTTGCGCGTGCATTTAGGACTAAAATGGATTTACGAAGAATGCTCGGAAAGCAAAAAGCGGCCAACTCCCAGTTTATCAGCCGCATCTGATTTTCCGGCTTATTCTTCTTTGTTACCAACTGCTGCCGAGTCGGTAGCAAAACTTTTGAAACTAGCAGCTATAGGTGACATCGAAGATTTTTTTGAGGAGATTGCTAATCTGGAAACTTTAGAAGAAAAATTAGTGCCGTTGCTCACCTGTCTGCGCCAACTTGCTAAAGGATTTCAGCTCAAACAAATTCGGAATGTTTTAAAGAAATATATTGATGGTAATTAGTCAGTTGACAGTTGTTAGATTGTTTCCGGTTGCATCGGAATTATATTTTGATCGTATCAGTGCGAGCGTCCCCGATCGCACTACATACAGCATTTTTCAAGTAGGTGAAGAGCGTAGGGTGCGTCGCCACGAATAATTCTCGCGCTTAAACCGAGATTAAACCAGCGACGCACCATACAATTTATAACGGGGATGAATCAGCCGGATTTGGTATCAGGAGCGTAGGGTG
>JAAUPI010000098.1 GCA_012035135.1 Microcoleus sp. CSU_2_2 | reverse complement strand
GCGGTGCCAAGAGAGCCCGCCCTTCTTATTGGGCGATAGTCTGTGTCCCCAACCCTCTTAGTTTGTGTCCAAATGCTTCACCCTCCCCCGCAGATCGATATCGATCGCGATCGCCTAATTTCTTTTTAGGAGATGTCTATTAGGGTGCGCAGCGCGCACCTTACAATTTAATAATTAGCCGAACCTAAAATCAATCCCGATCGAGCCGGCAGCATCAATTCTAACTGCCGAGTTTCCACTTCACCTTTCCAAACAAACTCGCCTTTACCGAACAGCAATTTCTCGTGAGGAGATTTCAAATTAGCTGCCTCAAAGCTAATATGAGCTTCTTCTGTCGCGACATTGACAGCAACAACTATTTCCTCATCCCCCAAAATTCTGGCAAAAACGTAAACCGTTCCCTCAGCAAATAGAATTTGGTAGTCTCCGGTGCGGAGGGCAGCATATTTGTGCCGCAAAGCAATCAACTGCTTGTGATAATCTAAAACATCAAGTTCCCAGTGAGCTTCTAAGGGAAAACCGCGACGGGAATCAGGATCGAGAGCACCGGGCAAACCAACTTCATCACCGTAGTAAATGCTGGGAGCTCCGGGAAAAGTTAACAACAGCAAAGTAGCGAGTTCAACGCTAGGTTTATCGCCTCCAGCAATTGAGATCAACCGGGCTGTATCGTGACTGGCCAACAAATTGAGTTGAGTTAGCTGTATCGGCCACGGGTACAGTTCTAAAACGTGCTGAATTTTGTCGCCGTACTCTTTAGCAAACAGCGGCGGATAGGGATGGTAAGAACGACCTTCTATTTGAGCTAAATCTACTCTGTCGCCGGCTGCAAAAGCAATTGTCGGCCCCGCAAAAAGATAATTCATCACTCCGTCAAATTGACTGCCGTCGAGCCATTCTCTGGCATCTTCCCAAACTTCGCCGACAATGTAAGCTTCGGGATTAATTGCTTTGACTCGTTCTCGAAATTCCTGCCAAAATCCTGGGGTTTTAATTTCAAAAGGAACGTCCAGCCGCCAGCCGTCAATGCCGAATTTAATCCAGTATTCAGCGATTTCCATGATGTATTCTCGGACTTCTGGATTGTCGTGATTGAATGTTGGTAAGGCTCTATTACCGTCCCAACCGGCGTAATTAGCAGGAAAATTGCCGTCGTAGGCCGATAGCGGCCAGCCTTCTATTTTAAACCAATCTACCCAAGGAGAATGGGGGCCGTTTTCGAGGATGTCGTGAAAGAAGAAAAAGCCGCGGCTGGCGTGGTTGAATACGCCGTCGAGGACGATTTTGATGTTGCGAGCGTGGGCGGCGTCTAGCAGGTCTTTAAAAGCTGGATTTCCGCCTAACATCGGATCGACTTGATAGTAGTCGTGGGTGTGGTAGCGGTGATTGCAGGCCGACTGAAATATCGGGGTGAAATAAATTGCGTTAATACCTAAGTCTTGCAAATAGTCTAGCTGTTCCATAACGCCCCACAAGTCGCCGCCTTTGTAGCCTTGGAGGGTCGGGATTTCGTGCCATTCTTCCCACATGAAGTTTTGCAGCAGGCGTTTGCGCGGCTGTTTGCTTTTGGCGAAGCGATCGGGGAATATTTGGTAGAATACCGCGTGTTTAACCCAGTCCGGTGTTTGAATTTGCATACACTGTTCCTAGCTTGCTATGGCTTAGACTACTATAGCAGAGGTTGCTGGAGCATCTAACTTTTGGTATTATAAAACTTTATTAAGTTTGTAAGCAAGAGTAAGCAAGGGTAGTATCATATAGTCAAAACATTCTCATTTATACCATGCAGGCAATTAGTAAGAAGGAATTAAAAAAAGGAATTATCCAGCTTTCAGGGACTAATATTTTAATTAAAACTCAAGTAAAGCCAGAGAAGATTTGTCAAGTTAGATTAGTTCCCAAATGTGATTCCTATGCGATCGAGGTAATTTACAATGAACCGGAGTCCACCCTGGATGAGAAACAAAAAGAATCAGTAGCTAGTATAGATTTAGGATTGAATAATTTAGTGGCGTTAACTTCAAATCAGCCGGGATTTGTCCCTTTACTGATTAACGGGCGACCACTGAAATCAATTAATCAATTCTACAACAAGCGTAAGGCGCAGCTATAATCTCAATTAAAAGGAAATCGCAAAACCTCATCACGCATTCAGCGCTTGACTCGTTGTCGCAACCAGAAAATCGATAATTACTTACACCATGCCAGTCGTCACATCATCAATATTTTAAGAGAACTCAAGATAGAGACTCTGGTCATTGGCAAAAATGTGCAATGGAAAAATGAGATTAATTTGGAAAAAAAAACAATCAGAACTTCGTACCATGTCATGTAATAGATCAATGGCACTGAAAAAGTCTGGGCTCGTTGGCTAAAAACAATGAGTTTCCGAAGGTTGTGGCCTCTGTGGTTTACCAAATTTCAGTGCCATTGATGTAATAGATGACTATACTTTTACAAGCTATAAAATCAACTGATGGTCAAATTTTGTGGCAAAAATTATCTAATATCACAAAAAATTGTGATCAATCTCAGATTAAAAACTGATTAACTTGATGGGAATTAGAGCAACATTGATGAGTATTTCAACTCAAAACAGCGAAGTGTTGCGAGTGAATCGATTTTAGATTTTAGATTTTAGATTTTAGATTTTAGAATCGACCCTACGGATGAATCCAGGGGCGAGCACAAGAGGATTTGGAGCTTTTTTTCTCCTTCCATGGATGAATTCGGGGACTTGCGATCGAATTACTTTCGGTCACGAAGCAATCTCAAAATTCATAACTTTTTTTATCCTCATAATTGACTTCTGAGTATTTTAACTCACAAATCCTAAATCCCAAATCCAAACTCAAAACTTTCTCCCTTCCCCCCTTGTCAAGAAGTCCTCACCATCAGACACTGGACTTGGAGAGTTCATCGGCAGCCAGGAGAAAGTTCCTTGAAAAAAGTCTTAGCCATCATCCTCGGTGGCGGTGTAGGCACCCGCCTTTACCCCCTAACCAAACTGCGCGCCAAGCCCGCGGTTCCCCTTGCTGGCAAATATCGCCTTATCGATATTCCACTCAGCAATTGTATTAACTCAGAAATACTCAAAATTTACGTTCTCACCCAATTCAACTCGGCATCCCTGAACCGCCACATCGCCCGCACCTACCAGTTTTCCGGTTTCAGCGACGGATTTGCCGAAGTGCTCGCCGCCCAGCAAACCCAGGAAAACCCCAACTGGTTTCAAGGTACAGCCGATGCAGTTCGCCAGTATCTCTGGTTGCTAGAAGAGTGGGATGTTGACGAATACTTGATCCTGTCGGGGGATCACCTCTACCGCATGGATTACCAGAAGTTTGTAGAGAGACACCGCCAAACCAATGCCGACATCACCCTGTCTGTTTTACCAATGGACGAGAAGCGGGCATCCGATTTTGGTTTGATGAAAATCGACGACAATGGTCGCATTGTTTCTTTTAGCGAAAAGCCAAAAGGCGAGGCGCTCAAACAAATGCAGGTGGATACTACTAAACTGGGACTGAATGCACAGCAGGCCCAGGAAAGTCCTTACATTGCTTCGATGGGGATTTATGTCTTCAAAAAAGAGGTTTTGATTAAACTGCTGAAAGAATCACCAAACCAAACTGATTTTGGCAAAGAGATTATTCCGGCATCTTCAAAAGATCACAATGTTCAAGCTTATTTATTTGATGATTACTGGGAAGATATCGGAACCATTGAGGCTTTTTACGATGCTAACTTGGCGCTGACAAAACAGCCTCAGCCACCTTTCAGTTTTTACGACGAAAATTATCCGATTTACACTCGCCCGCGTTTCTTGCCACCGACTAAGCTTTTAGATAGTCACGTGACGGAGTCGATTATTGCTGAAGGCTGTATTCTCAAACAATGCCGGATCGACCATTCTGTGTTGGGAGTTCGAGCACGCATTGAAGCCGGATGTATAATTGAAGACTCTATGCTTATGGGTGCTGACTTTTACGAACCTGATGCCGAACGCCATTCGGCTTTAGCAAACAGCGCCGTCGCCCTCGGCATCGGTGCAGATACGACAATTCGTCGCGCGATTGTGGATAAAAATGCCCGCATCGGCCGCAACGTTCAAATCATTAATAAAGACCGAGTGGAAGAAGCCAATCGCGAAAGCCAAGGTTTTTACATCCGCAGCGGCATTGTTGTAGTGTTGAAAAATGCCACGATTCCCGACGGAACTATCATTTAGTTATTAGTCATTAGTCATTAGCCATTAGTCATTAGTTCGGGAATTTTAAATCGGTCGGCTGCTGACCGGTGACTGATGATAAATGATTTTTAGTTAATGAACAATCAGCAATGAAAATCACCAATGACCAATGACCAATGACTTAGTAAGGGGCGGTCTGTGTTACTGTATGCAGTGATACAGACGGCTTCGATCTCTTTCTTCTGGCGGATAGCTGCTGAGTCTTGTACTTGCGATCGTAGCACGACTGACAAATGCGCTGCCCGCTTCTGAGCACAATATATCTCTCGGAACTATCTTTCCAATCATCGCAGCAGCCGCAAGGCCAACTTAGCAAATAATTCATCTTGTGATTACCCTGGTGGCTTAAGGAACTTATTGAGCTACTATCCTATCTTAATTTTTATGAAAGTGTGTGTTCTAGTTAACATACAAATGAAATATTATGTTATATTTTGTTAACTTAAATGTATCCAGAGACTGTGACGATCGCTCTCTTGATTCGATAAATTTTCCTAAATTGAGCTAAAAGAGCGATCAAAAAATTTTGGGAACTATAGACATGATATGATTGGATTAAAACTATTTAATTAATTGTATAAAAAATCACTAAGTGTTAATCTATCTATTAAATAAGTAGACCAACCTAAAAAAACACACCCAGAAAGAGGCGTCCCGAAATTCCGATCGCCTATAAATCATCAAAAGCTTTCCCGGCAAGGGTTTCGTCGTCAAAGATTCACAATCAAAAATTCAAAATAGTGGCGGGTGCGGAAATTGCGATCGAAAGCCAAGCAACAACCGAACTCGATCGAGTCCAAACCTTTGATAATCTATAATTTGGATCGGAGGCAACAGGCACTTTCATCCACAGCATCAAACTTATAGCGGTATCCTATTAATTTGGGATTTATTGTTTCTAACAACTAACAACTAACAACTAATAAAGAGGAGATTGATTAATGGCTGCAACCGATTTTAAAGACTATTACGCAATTCTGGGACTCAACAAAACCGCCAACGCTGATGAAATTAAAAAAACTTTTCGCAAACTAGCCCGGAAATATCACCCGGACATGAACCCAGGTAACAAAGAAGCCGAAGCTCGTTTCAAAGAAGTTAACGAAGCTTACGAAGTTTTGTCAGACCCAGAAAAACGCAAAAAATACGACCAATACGGTCAATACTGGAAGCAAGCTGCTGCAACTCCAGGCGGATGGCCGGGGGGGGCCGGGTACGGGGGCGCTTCTCCTACGGACTTTGGCGGCGTTGATTTCAGCCAGTACGGCAGTTTTGACGAATTTATCAATGCCTTACTCGGCCGCGCGGGCAGTGCGGGTGCGAGTGCTGGCCGTAACAGCAAGTGGAATTACAGCAACTACCGCACTTCTACCGGTAGCCCGAGCGGTTTTGGGGGATTTGAAGATTTCGCGGGGTACGAAAACCGCGCCACCAGCAACTCTGTCGATACTGAGGTCACTATTTCTCTGACTCTGGGAGAAGCATTTCGCGGTGCTTCCAAGCGAGTCGCTAGTGGCGAAGTTTCAATTCCTGCGGGAGTGAAAACTGGCAGTAAAATTCGGGTAAAAGGCAAAGGTCAAGTCGATCCTTACACGAAGCAGCAAGGAGATTTGTATCTGAAAGTAGAAGTTTTACCTCACGCTTTCTTTCAGTTTGAGGGAGAGAATTTGGTATGCGAAGTGCCGATTACTCCAGATGAAGCGGTGTTGGGAGCATCGATTGAAGTGCCGGCGCCAGAAGGGACGATTACTGTGAAATTTCCAGCCGGGATTCGATCGGGTCAGTCTTTGCGGTTGCGGGGTAAAGGATGGCCGAAACCCAGGAAAGATGAACGCACTGACTTGTTGGTAAAAATTGCGATCGTCCCGCCGAAAGAACTCACCGCTGTTGAGCGCGAGTGCTACGAGAAAATCAAAGCCAATCGTACTTTTAATCCTCGCAGTAATTTCAACCAGATGGTACTTTAAAACAACTTGTATTTTGATATCCTCCCCACTGATAAATCAGGGGGATTCCAATCTACTCAAACAAAGAAAGTTGTCTAGGTAATTGGTGGGGTCATGGAAAAAATCAGCGGGTCGGGTTTATGAAGCTGCCGATCGTGAAATTCAAGACAGTCCTGGACGCAAGTTTCACAATTAGTAAGGTGCGTTCTCTTGTGTCTCGATCGCCATCCCAAGTTTTTAAGCGTGAGTCGAGCCGAACCATATGTCTTCTGAATGTTCTCAATTTATCAGTACAACTAGCATGGTTGACTCGTCCTCAGTGCTGATTTGCCACCGGGAACTTTGATTTGTTGGAGATATCTAATAGTTGTAGGGAAATCGCTAATTTCCTCTACAGAATACAGGATTATTATTGCTGAGTTTGGAAGTAACTAAAAATTCTTAAGCAGCGACACCATCTGAAACTTCACTTTCGCAAATGGTGATCTCCGCAGGCTGACACTTTTGGATGCGGATGCTAACTCTTTTGGCTCCTTCGCTTTCCAAGTCTTCGAGGTAGCCCGGAGTATTGCTGGAAGCTTCTTTGTCGCTGTCAAATGGACCAAAATAGTAGGTACAGCGAGGCAAGTCTGTAACAATTTCTACCCACCATTTCTGCTGCCGATCGCGAGTGCTGGGCACGGCAACCACGCACAAAACTATGATGTAGATACAGAATAAATAAAATCCAAGCATCTTTCCTCTTTAGGGGTGATTTATTTAATTTTTAAGTCTATCAAGGCAAGTGGTTCGATCGTATCGACCTGAGTGCTGAGATTGAAGCGCGATCGAGAATTTTTCTCCATCCCTGCTAGGAAATACGCCAGAATATATTCCCATACGGTTCAGTTACAGCAGATTCCCAAGCGATATATCGCCGTAGGGACACGGCACTGCCGTGTCCTCTATCTTTGATAGTACCTACTTACCTGAAAAATGCTGTAAGTCAAATTGTAGCGATTGTGTTGGGTTTCGTGACAAGGGCCCAACCTACGCATAGGATCTGTTTTTTGAGCGCGAAGCAAAAACAAAACCCGCACCGGCGGGTTTTGTGTTAATTCAAAAATTAAGAGCCAACAAACGTCAACAAGCTGAGGCTCAACGCTTGCCTTCGGGGAACTTCTCTATGCCAGCCCAACCGTAAAAAACCAGCTCATCGTTTTGGACTCGACACCTGTCTACTCGCAGTTGAGTGCCTTCGAGAGCAAATTTGTCTAAGTCTAGCAAGTTATTTACGTGAGCAATTAAGGCTTTGCCCAAGTCGGTGGCTTGCTTGTCACCTCCGTAAGTAACGCTGACAAATTGGATTTTGCGTCGGTCTTCTACTTGCAATTGGGCAGTAATATCTATGTTGACGGGTTCGCTGGAATTACCTATGGTAATCTGGGACTGAAGCCGAATTGATTTGTCAGCGCCGAAGCTGATTTCTGTGTTTTGAAATTGCAGAGATTGGTCTTGGTAATTCAGCCTCTGGAGTTTTTCAACTACAAAAGGTGTATTGAATGAGGTGGTTAAATCTGACTGACTTAAGACTACTCGCATACTCGCCTGGGTAGGCTGCCGCAATTTCACCTTCCCCGCAAAAATCGCCCCAAAATCAATTGAGAGTGCTTGCAGGTAGAGTTCCATCACTTCAATGCGAAGGCCGTTGTACATCAACATACCTTTGCCCACGAAATCGAAACCGTCGATGCTTCCCTGTAATAGTTTGGCCACAGGTTCGACTCGGATGTTGGCTTCGGCCTTTTCCGAACGTTTGAATAAGGCCGCGATCGCAGCTCCTGCTACTTTGCTCACAAGGCGATCGCCACTTTGACCTTGAAAGGATGTACCGCTAAACAAAGCTGCTACCATTTATCTATTTGCTTGTCTACAGTGGCTATTATAACCTCCTATTAAGAAATGTTAAAATAGCTTGTGCTTATTCACATCATAAGCACGGATTGTTTTTGCAATGTGCATGGAAAACAACATTTTTGAATTTTTCAGGACTAAGGCCAATAGGCGCCTGCGTAGGGTGCCTCAGATCCTACACTCTCAATAATTACCCTAGAATTTCGTCCGGGGCACCCTACAAGTTGATTGCAGTGTGCCAGTTAGCCTTAGTCCTGTTTTTAACGGCTCAGGGGGGTGCCTTGAAGGCAAGTGCGATCGAGCAATGCCCCATCCCAGACAGTTTGTTCGATCGCAGCACAAAGTAAATTAGCTCTCGTCAGGTTAGCGCCACGCATTACGGCTCCATTCAAGTTAGCTTCCTCCAAATCAGCGCCAGACAAATCAGCGCCGGACAAATTGGCATTGTTCAAGTCGGCTTGCCGCAAAACTGCCATAGCCAGATTCGCGCCCCGTAAATCGGTGCCCCGTAAATCGACACCGCTTAAATCCAAATTTCCGATCACACTTCCCGTCAAAAATGCTCCCCCAAAGCTAGCCTCGCGGACTTGAGCGTTCGCGAAAGAGGCTCCCCGCAAGTCGGCATTGCGAAAATCAGCGCCAGTCAAGTCAGCGCCGGTCAAATTGGCGCCACGGAGGTTGGCTCGCAGTATCGCCCGCTGCAAGTTAGCACCGGCGAGATTGGCTCCTGTTAAGTTTGCTCCAGACAAGTCGGCGTCGGCGAGGTTGGCTCCCGATAGGTCGGCGCCCGCTAAATAAGTGCCTGCTAGCATTTTAATTTTGCCTTGGCAAATTGCTTCTAAATTAGTCATTGGTCATTAGTCAGTTGGCAGTTGGCATTGGGCAGTTGACATTAGTTACGTATGGGTTCTATAAGGTCGGAGTTGCGGAGCCAGTTCGATCGCCCAATTCCTCCAACCACACGTTAGGTAGTTGACTGGGGCGGGTTGGCAATTCCATCAAACCCATTTCTGCCAGCCTGACGACGTTACCGAGGGTTTCCACCAAAGCCGGATCGAACCTAGCGCCACTCAATTCCCGGCACTTTTCCCAAGCTGCTGTCAAACCCAAGGCCGATCGATCGCCCCGTGCTTGAGTCAAGTCTTGAAAATAAGCAACCAAGCCCAAAATCCGGGAAGCAATCGGTATCCCCTCTGCTCGCAAACCTTCGGGTCTGCCGCTGCCGTCCCAATTTTCGAGTTTATGCTTGACAATTTCGGCTACAGGTGATAACTCTGGCATTGCTTGCAGGAGTTGAGAACCGATGAAGCTGCGATCGCGCCAAAATGCTAAAGTCTGTTGGTCGAATTCATCAGGAGTGCGATCGAACACTTCCTTCGGGGCCGAAACTAAGCCAACTCGAAACAGCAATCCAGCCAGTCGCAGCCTGCGCAACTGCAAAGCAGGCAAATCCAGCAGTTGGCCCAAAGTTTCCGACAAAGCCGCCACTTGCAAAGACGCTGTAGGATTTGCAGTATCGCGTTCGTCTACCCGCTGGGCCATCCGCAAAAAAGCCTGAAGTTTATTCGCGTTCAAATTGCGACTGACGCGCAAAGCTTGACCTTCTAAGTCCCACAATTCGCGGGTTTGGCGGTTGATTGTCACCAGTTGCTGCTGAGAACTTTGCAAATAACTGACGATGCGCGACACCACACCGCTGGTGTCGGCCAGCGGCGGGCCGACAGTTGCGAGAATTTCTTGGTAAATTTCCTGCAAATTGTCTGCTAGGGGGGAATTGTAATGCCGCGTTTGAGAAATAAAAATTTCTGCCGCCGCTGATACTAAAGACTGGTCAAACGACCACAAACCGTAGAATTTTCGTTCTGTATCTACTTCTGGCTTGCCTTCTGGCAAGTATTCCTCAGCAGAAAGTTCGCGGCAAAGCACCATTGCTTTGTAAGTTGGGGCGAGGATAATCAGATTCCATTCTTCGACTATGGCGTCGTTAGGGTCGAGATCGATCAAAGATACATTTTCTAACTGACCGGTTTTGTGACTGGCAAAACCGCTGTCGCCTACTGCACCGATGACTACGTGGCGAGAGGCATTAGCAATATCAAAGTAACGATCGGCTTCTTGCAAATACCATTTTCCCTGCTGAAATGTTACCAAAACTAGGGGTTTGACATCGGGGTTGCCCGCGCCCTTTTGCAAGATGTGGTCTTCGAGGGCGTGACACAGGGCTACTAAAGTATTTTTAAAGTAAACTCCGTAGCTTGAAGGTAGTTGACTGTTGGGAAGTGTAGCTTTTAGTTTGGCGAGGGTTGATTCTGGATTCATTGCAACAAGCGATGCCGGCTGTTATTTATTGTAGCGGGCGATCGTACTTTTGGAAAAGAAGGAAAAAGGAAGAAGAAACCAGCTACCAGGAAAACAGCGGATTATTTGGCAATTTTTAACTCTTGCTGCAATCGATCGATAATTGTATCTCGTTCTATTGTGCCCAGAATTTCTTGAATTACCGTATCGTGTCCCAGGGGGCCCAAGTACAACCTTTTTCTAAATAAACTTGGGCGGCGCGACCGACAGCGTAAGTTCCATAAGCTGCTAAACTAGCTTGAGTAACAGCAACTCCTGCAAAAGTAGAAAAGCCTATGTGTGGAGCAGCAACAGCCGCAGTTTTCCCAAATCCCAAGAGGAAACTGCTACCCAATTCTCCCAAAAGTACGCCACCAGCACTAGAGAAAATAGTTTGCCAGAGTTTCCCCGCTTCGTAACCAGTCATGGGCAAACCGTAAAGTCTGGATAAAGAGCGAATTAGCGCTAAATCTGCGACAGTTGCTCCCATTATATCCAAGAAAGCTACCGGATTTAAACCGACAGCAAGAGCTTTATATTTAGCAAATTGCCAAATCAGATTTTCGGCTTCTGTTTGCCGCAGTTTGAGAACTTGATGGGCAATATTTGCTTCAGCATCTCTAGCTTCAATTAAAGCATTCAGAGCGAGGAGCGATCGACCTTCTCGGTTCAGAATTGTCAGGATTTTCTGTTTGAGTTCGTCTACCTGTGGTGGCGGCGACTCTAATTCGTGAGTGATACTACCGTCGGACCATTCCATTCGCACTTGCACCGGCGCTGGTTCGGCTGCTATCATCGCTATTTCTAAATATTTGGGATTTTTAGGAGCAGATTTAGCCGATTTATCCGACAAATTTTCGCTATTTTGTGCATCTGTTACCGCATCGGTCAAACTTGCTGTATTTCCCAACGCTTGCAAATTTTTGTAAATAGCTTGTCTGTCTAATTCAGGATAAAGGTCAATCTTATTAAAAACTAAAATCAGCGGTTTTTGAGCTGTTTGCAATTCGCACAGCGCTTGATATTCCGTGCGGGTAATATCCCCGGACACGACAAACAGAATCAAGTCAGCTTGGCGAGTTACTTGTTTAGCCATTTCACCACGCACTTCGCCACCAACCTCATCAATTCCGGGAGTGTCAATTAATTCTACCTGTACGTCTCCTGACTCCCCATTATTCAGGGATAAAGGCACTGCCCAGCGCACGGAACGTGGCCATTGGGTAACGCCATTGAGAGGGCCTGTTTGCAGAATTTTTTGACCTAAAAGTGCATTTAATACAGCTGATTTGCCGCGACTAACCAGGCCAAAAGTAGCAATGCGAATGAGGTTACGATCGAGTTTTTCAGAAGTATAAGTTAAGATATCTAACTGATTTTGCAGCGCCGCTTCCACTTCTATATTTGAGTTTTTTTGACCTTGACGCAAGTGAGAATACCGCGCTAGGGACTGGCGCAAACTGGCGCGGGCGAGGGATAAGCGATTTTTTTGAAGAGAATTGTCAGCCATTGGCGATCTAATTTTTAAGCAATATAATTGAACTGTGAGTAAACATAAATTCTATTTGTTATTTTAGTACAAATTTAACGATCGGCTCCGCCTCGGAAAATTTGCTCAACGTAACTGGTTCCCAGGCTCTACCTGGGAACCGGATCTCCAGAGGCTCTGCCTCGAATATCGGAGGAAAATCTGCCTCGAATATCGGGGGAAAATTGGAAGCAGAGCCTTCGGATCTGCGTTCCCAGGCAGAGCCTTCGGAACGAGTAAAACATCTCATCAATATTGTACTCAATTGACGGTGGCATTAACTGCTTCCGGCACAGATACCTGAGGCGAGAGACGACTCGCAACTTGGTTGATGAAAGCTTGCAGAAATGAAACTTGCTGATTTTTCTGAAATACTGCTTGCAAAGTTTTAGTCAACTGCTCAATATTTAAGCTGTTGTTAGCTGTATTTTCCAATTCTCGACTTTGGAAATATTCAATTAAACTCAGCCCAGCTATTCTGGTAAAATAAGCTGCACTAATTCCCTGAACAGCGCCTCCTGCTACAAAAGTAACAGCATTGCTTTTGAGCAGCCCAGTAATAGTTTGAGTCGAGAGTTCTACTAATCCCAGTTTGAACATTTGGCTTGCCAAAGTTGCTGCTACTGTTTTAGCTTGGTCTAAGGAAAACTTTTGCTGGTAGATAGCGCCGAGATCGATCACAAGTTGGGTGCTGATAGCCGTTGTTGCTAGCAAGTCTAAAGCGGCAACTGGGTTAGCAAAGACGGCAGCGGCGGCGATGTACTGATATTGTTCGATGATGGGAATAGCTCGATCGCGTCTGACTCCATTCAATAAAGTTTTGGTGGCTAATTTGATGTTTGCAGCCGATCGAACTGTATTTGCCCAGACCAATTGTTGACCTTCTTGAGTTAAAATTTGAGTCAATCTTTCTGTCAAAGGCTGGATTTGAGAGACTTGATTTTCTATCCGCTCTTGAAATGTGCCGTCGGGTTGGTGCTGTCGCACTTTAATCGAATTGGGGGAAGCTGCGATCGCAATTATATCTTCTGTCCCCAATATTCCTTGCATTCTCTGCTGCAACTTCTGCAAAATTTGCGACTGCTGTGTGGGCAAATATTGGTCTTGTTTGTTCCACACTAGCAGCACTCGCTGACCTGCGGCTGCTAACTGTGACAATGTTTGAAATTCTGAATCTGTGATGTCACCTGCTGTGACAAACAGCACTAAATCATCTGAGATTTTGACATCGGCATTTGTGCTAGTAAATAGCGGAATTGTTTCTTGGAAATTCAGCTTTTGCGAGTGTTGGGCTGCCCAATTAGAATTCAAAACTTGAATTAAAGCAGTTTTGCCTACAGCTTTGCCACCAGTGACGCTAATCCGCAAATCTTGTCGGTCTAATTCGGCGGTTAGTCGATCGAGCTGTGCTTTTAGATTAGCAGGAGCTGCGGAGTTTTGAGCTTCTGTCGCGAGCAAATTAATCGCAGTTTCTGAAGCCGCGATTGCCTTTTCGGCCGCTTCTCGACTTGCCAGGGGTTGTGGGAGTGCGAGTTCATGTTTGGGTAATTGCCGATACCACCACCAGTATCCCGCACCAACAGCCACCAAGCCAATGAGTGCATTTTCGCCCATTTCTGAGGACGAGTGCTGTAGACTTTCCAACAGCCACAGTGCGGCTGAGAGTCCTATTCCGCCAATCAAAATCGGTCGCCGCAAGTTAAGTGTCATCTTTCCCCTCCTTTGGGTATTCCCGCCCAGCTTAACTGTACCGGGCTTGGCATCGTTCCCTATGTTCCATCGTACTCCTGCGGCATCAAAACTGACAGGTTGGCGATCCGACTTTCTGGAGACGGGATTTCCGGCCCGCATGATCGACCTTTTGCAGAAGTGAAATAAGTTTGTACTACTGGAATTAAAACTAATTTCGTCTTAAACTTGCTTAGTCTAAACTCCAGTTCCCAAGAACGGGAGCGATCGATTATGGGAGAAGTCTAGTAGATATCTTCCTCTAGTTCTTTTCTATCAGCTATCGGCTTTGAACCAGAAAGCATCCAGAGCGGCTGGAGAATTGCACCTCCTATCACTCCCGCACTAAGACTCATTGCTAATACTACCCCTATTGGCATTTGTATTGATTTAAAAAAGAAAAAGTTTAAGGATACTGGCGTGGCGTTTTGCACTGAGAGAATGCTGATCGCACTTGCCAAAATTGCTAGTAAAAAACTAATCGCGAGCAAAGGAATTGTTTTCATATTCATAAATAGTTGACAAATCAATAATTAAGCTGATATACTTTGTTTTATAATAGAAATCTGTCTAAAAATATTATTTTTGCAAATGTTCCATTATTTAATAATATACAATAGATTATTCTCAAAAGTCAAGGAAATATCACAAATTTTGAGAATTTTTTTTTATTTTAATGTCGATAATTTGGAGCTTTTTGATTGATGCGTCCATAACTTAAAAAATAGGTAAGGTGCGCAATTAGCACCTTACCATCATAGTTCTTGCCTAAATCCTACGGTTATCAAACTCCAGGGTCAAGGCTCCGCAGTGGCAAAAGTTGAAATTTAAACAGGTTCTAACTGAGCAATTACCTGTTTCATATGTGCGGCGATTTTGGCTTCTTTTTCCACGGAATTTGTTTCCATGTAAACGCGCATCAAGGGTTCAGTGCCTGAAGGTCTTAAAAGTATCCAGCCGCCGTCTTCCAGATAAAGTTTAATTCCGTCTTTGCGACCGATTTCCTTAACACCTATACCTGCTACCTCTGTAGGTGGGTTTTTTGTAAAAGATGCCAAAACGGCTGCTTTGTGTGCGTCTTCGAGGTGCAAGTCAAGGCGCTGGTTGTAGAGGGGGCCGTCGGCTTCTCGAATGGCTTCTTCGACTAGCTGAGAAAGTGGCTTGCCTTCGTAGGCGATCGCCTCTGCTACGAGCATATCAGCCAAAATCCCATCTTTTTCGGGGATGTGGCCTAAAACACTCAAGCCGCCGGATTCTTCACCACCGATAAGTACCGCA
This sequence comes from Microcoleus sp. CSU_2_2, assembly GCA_012035135.1. GTDB lineage: Bacteria > Cyanobacteriota > Cyanobacteriia > Cyanobacteriales > Microcoleaceae > Microcoleus. The sequence continues at coordinate 4,248 of JAAUPI010000098.1, read as the reverse complement.
GTTTCCCGCATTTTTTCGCCGATGTATTTAAAACCGACTGCGGTTTCGTAAATTTTCAAACCATACTTGGCTGCCATATTGTCCAGCAAGTGAGTAGTCGCGACTGTACGGACGATCGCCCCAGTCAAGCCTTTATTTTTAACCAAGTGACGCGCCAGCAACAACAGCACAGTATTCGGAGTTAAGACATTTCCCAACTCGTCAACAATCCCAAAGCGATCGCTGTCGCCATCTGTCGCTAAACCCAAATCTGCGGCATCTTTCTTAACAGCTTCTACTAACTCAACCAACTGTTCGCCTTTGGGTTCGGGCATTCCGCCACCAAACAGCACGTCGCGGTAAGTGTGAAAACTTTCCAAATCGCAGCCGCAGTGTTCCAAAACCTCGTCGAGATAGCCGCGAGAAGTCGAATAGAGGGCGTCATACTTCACCTTCAATTTAGCCGATCGAATCCGCTCGACATCTATCAAAGTATAAAGAAACTTCAGATACTCCGGTTTCGGGTCAAAACTCGAGATTTTATCGTTGTGGCTGCCTGTTGCTGGGGCATCCGTAGCGCCAGCAATATTTGCCACAATCGTATCCGTAATTTCCGGGGTTGCCGGGCCCGCATAGTCAGGGATGTATTTGATGCCGCAGTAAGGTGCGGGATTGTGTGAAGCTGTGAACATCAGGGCCCCAGCCGAGTTTAGATGCTGGGCGCTGTAGGCGATGACTGGCGTCGGGCAATCTCGATCGACCACTTTCACCGTCCATCCCAAATCTGCCAGTACCTCTGCCGCCGTGTGGGCGAACTCGTCTGCCAGAAAGCGGGTATCGTATGCGACTAGCACTGGGCGGTCTTTTGTGTAAGCAGTTTCGAGATAACTGGCGATCGCCCGGGTTACTTTTCGCACGTTGGCAAAAGTAAAGTCATTGGCAATCAGTCCTCGCCACCCATCGGTTCCAAACTTGATTTCTGTTGAATTGCTACTAGCGCTCATTTTAGCGGCTCCCTCTCATCATATGTAATCGTACTAGAAGGCTATCCTTTAGAGGTATCTTGGCTATGTACTTTTCGTGCAAAGCCAGTACCTAGCTAACTATAAGCTGCTATCAAAGAAATATGGGAGGGTGGCCGTTCTAAGGCGGGGAGTATATCAACCTGTCTCGTCACATCCTTTGAGGCTCCCCTCGGTTTTTAACCAGGGGAGTACGTCAAGTATCTTTATTGCTTGCTGCCTGTGGCAAATCATACTATTCACAAAATTGCAACGATCTGCGTCGTATGCACATAAATTTTATTTAGATTAAAAATTTAACTCTTTCTTTAGAAAAGTCGAGGATTAAATATGTTAGTGTTTCGTAACAACCAGAATTTTTAAGTAAATTTTTGACTAAACAAGATAAACTGGTTACAGCTACGATTGAATCATGCGATCGGCAACCGATATTATACTTTTTTTGCATAAATATAGGTCGATAGACAAAGCTTACGGTACACAAGCAAAATATCTAGCGGAGCAGTTATTTCCCAGCTAATTTGAGATGACTCGTCAGTTCTCAATTTGAATGACCCGTATACTAGACAAAGGCATTTAAAGCGGGGAGATTAATGCAGTTGCGCTTGCTTAAAACCAAACTTTCAGTATAGTCAAATGGCCGATCAACTTGAGCACAATGGCGGATGTCGGCATTGCAAGTAATGAAGAAATAATAGTTAACAGCTTTAAAAATTTGGAGAATCGATCGATCGGGGGCTAATTCACAAAAAAAACGAGGGTTCTCATGAATAAGATTTCACAAATATTTCCCAAGCCTGTACCTACAGCAGAAAACATTCAAGATCGCGACACTCTACCGTCACCAGGTATTGGCGGATTAACTCCTCACAAACTTGCTGAGGCTAATTCCTTAGGCGTCAGCGTTTCTTCCCTAGCAGTTAGTTGGGCAAAAAAGTATTACAGTACAGTTGCGGCACGCGAAAACCGACCATTGCGGTCAATCCCCCAAAATCCAAAGTTAACAAATTTTGAGGGAAATCGAGCCCAAATAGTTGACAAATTGACAGATACGCTGAAACTAGCCAGCGAGATAGCTTGGAGTAGAGTAGAAGCTATTTTAGGAGAACAAATCGAGCGCCAGGGGATCGATCGAAGTTTAATTAATCCCTTGGAAATTGCAGGTGATACTCGCAACTTATATCGCAAAGCAATAGACGCTTACGGCGATCAAGAACCAGTTTTTCGCTTGTCAGTGCTGGTAGGAAAATATATTATTCAGGTCAGGCAGAAATACTCGCAGACAGATCCGTTAGTGCTGGGATTTGTGACGTTGGAGTTTCAATACACCAGTAAAATCTTGTTAGGATGTCTTTCGGAGTCAGAGCGATCGGAATTTGCACCCTACTTAAAAATTGTAGACGACTATCTCCACATTCCCTACGGAGAAATTAACCTCGCTGCTGCCAATCTACCTCCGAATTCAAAAGCGCTATTAGCGGTTCAACATTTGTTGCAGTACACTACTCAGATTGCTAGTGCAGTGTACGATCGAGCTAGTTCGCAACATTCAGGATACCGCAGCAGCACCGGGTATTTGAGCGATCCCGCAGTCAAAATTTCTGGCATCCGGGATGTCGAGATTTTTCAAAGTTATTTGTGCTGGTGCGTTTTGGAAGGTAGCATCCGCCCGGTACAGCAAGAATTGTTTCCAATTTGCGTGATGCTGTATCCGAAACTTCATGTAAGTTGGGAATTAGTACAGGATATGCTGCTAATTTTGTTTTGGGAAATATCCGATCGTCTCCCTGCGGAAGATGTTATGGTATTTTTACCTTATTTACGGACTGTGACAGAGATGTTTTCCAGTGAAGTTTTTGAAGACTAATGAATGCAGAGTCTAGCTTTCGCTAGAACAGAGAATTCAGCGTTCATTATCTCTGACTCAGCTACCACAAAAAATTTAATTATTGTTCGTGCCGATGGTCGATCGCACCTTCAATTCAACGCCCTTGCAATAGCTTTTCAGCGGTCAGTTCTAACACCCCTAAAACAGGAGATGCGATCGGGCTATCGCCTGTAAATACCTTTTCTTCATACAAACCCTCAACCCACTCCAGAACCGTCACCCGCTGTTGTATTGGGTCAACAATCCAATACTCTGGAATCCATCGCGCCGCATACTCAGAACGTTTGTAGCGATAATCTCGATTCTCCTGATGGGGACTTACCACTTCTACTATTAGCAACGGGGGTGGCATATCGAGCATAATGGTTGATCGACGACTGCCATCTAAAGCCTCCGCCAGTTCCTCAGAAAGCACCATCAAATCGGGTAAGCGACTCCCAGCCTGCGAACTATTGACAACAATTTCCGCCCCAATTCTCAGGCGATAAGGCGGAATACCCTGTTGCAAGAATAGAGCAAATAGCAATGAGGCAATTCGCTGGTTCAAATCGCTTTCTGGGGGCATGACAATCAGTTCTCCATTTTCCAGTTCGTACCGAGTATCTGTACCGTCATCAAAATTGAGATACTCTTCAAGGCTGATTTTTTGGGATGCAACAATCATAGCAACCGCGCTCTTTTGAAAATTGTTCAGTTATGCTCCTCATTTTAGCAATATTTTTAACTCATCTCAATTTAATCTCTAAGTACCATCCAGAATGAGTATCATCATATAAATTACAATTACGGATATTCGACTTTATGAGATACCAGATCATTCCCTATAACTCCAAACTTAAGGAACTCGCGCGCCAGCTTCGCAACAACATGACTCCTGGCGAGAGCAGTCTTTGGAAGTACGTCAAAGGCAAACAAATGATGGGTTATGATTTCGATCGCCAACGGCCGATCGATGAATTTATTGTAGATTTTTACTGCAAACAATTAATGCTGGCGATCGAGATTGATGGATCTTCTCACGACAGTGAGGAAGCGCAAGAGCGCGATCGACAACGACAAGCTCGGTTAGAATTCTTGGGCGTGAGATTTTTGCGGTTTACAGAGTCCGATGCAAAGTATCAGGTTGAAGGTGTTCTAGAAGTTATTCAGAGTTGGGTATTGCAAAATGGATACACCCTTAACCCGCCTCAACAACCGAGACGGAAACAGATCCCCAGCCCCTCTGAAAAGCCGAGACACACCCCCAGCCCCTCTCTAGAGGGGAGCTAGAGACACACCCCCAGCCCCTCTCTAGAGGGGAGCTAGATCCTGTCCCCCTCCAGGGAGGGGTTAGGGGTGGGTCTAGTCCCCCTCCAGGGG
>JAAUPI010000354.1 GCA_012035135.1 Microcoleus sp. CSU_2_2 | reverse complement strand
CGTTGCTGGAATCATTCGCTCAAGTCAAGAAGGATTTCAATTCCCGGATGGAAGCAGGCAGATAACAGCCGTTAGAATATTGACTGGTACTATGTCTTACGAATACCCCAGTGGATTCAATGCTGTAGATATGGAAGCAGATTTTTCGGGATTTAGTGTAACTCCTACTATTTTCCTCTCTTTAATCCGTATTGATAACAACAAAGACCGCAATTTACGCATCCAAGCTTCAGTTAAAACTGTTACCAACGCTAAACTTGTTGTTAACGTAAAAGGTTGGGCTGACACCATACTATATGCTGTTACGGTAAACTGGCTAGCTTTTGGCTACTAGATTCAGTAATCTCCCGTCAATATTAAATCTTCATACATCGCGGAAATAGCACGCTGGAAATTCTTTTTCATGCCTTATGAACGAAAAAATACAACACCGTCTCCAATCTCTCAAATCTGAATTTGAAGCAGGTCAAAAAATGCTGGCAGATTTAGAAGCCAAACAAGCCAATCTGCGAGAAACTTTACTCCGCATCAGCGGCGCGATTCAAGTGCTAGAAGAAGTATTAAACGAAGCATCTGAAACGGACGACAATAGCACTCAGCCAGTGGAACCTGTCAGCGCAGAAGTCGTAATAACATCAGGAGATGCAAGTTGACGATCGCTGCCATTCCAAATGACTAAAAAGTGAGGTTCGCCATGATTCAAGCAGTACCAAAACTACTAACCTTTGATGAGTTCCTTAACTGGGACGACGGAACAGATAGAACCTTTGAGTTAATTGATGGTGTACCGATGCCAATTAGCGCACCCAATGCTAACCATGAGGATGTGGCAGACAATCTTTGCTACTTACTTTACGAACACTGTTTGTCATTGAACCTGCCTTATGTTCCCAAACGCCTGAAACAGGTCAGACTGAATGCAGAACCAGGAGAAAAAGAGAAAAGTCGCAAAGCAGATATTGTGGTGTTCGCCAAAAGTGAATGGCAACGAATGAAAGCCAGTCCCAGTCCAGCGGCAGCTTATACAACTCCTCCGATGATTATCGAAATTGTCAGTACCAATTGGCGCGACGATTACGGGATTAAACTGGTTGAGTATGAAGCTTTAGGTGTTCCTGAATATTGGGTTGTAGATTATGCCGCTTTAGGCGCAATTCGATATATTGGTAATCCCAAACAACCGACTCTCTCTGTATACCAGCTTGTCGATGGGGAGTATCAAGTGCGGCAGTTTCGAGGGAGCGATCGCATTGAGTCACCGACATTCCCCGCACTGAATCTGACTGCCGAACAAGTTTTTCAAGCTCAAAAATGAGGTGCAATTCATGATTCAAGCATTACCCAAACTCCTCACCTTTGATGAGTTTATTGACTGGCTGCCAGAGAACAGGCGCTACGAATTACATGATGGTACGATAATAGAGATGCAACCAACAGGCACTCATGAAGATATTACAGGATTCCTGGCGCAGGAATTAACCCTAGAATACTCCCGGCTGCATTTGCCTTATCGCATTCCTCAAAAAGCCTTAGTCAAACCAAGTAACAAAGAAACTGGCTACAATCCAGACTTACTATTAGTCGATCGCCGCCAGCTAACATCCGAGCCATTATGGGAGAAAAAATCAACGCTCATTTATGGCGCATCCATCCCTCTAATCGTTGAGGTTGTGAGTACCAATTGGCGCGATGATTACGGTTACAAACTCGTTGACTACGAAGCAATGGGTATTCCTGAATACTGGATTGCGGATTATCTCGGTTTGGGTGGAGTGCGATATATTGGTAATCCCAAACAACCGACTCTCTCTGTATACCAGCTTGTCGATGGGGAGTATCAAGTGCGGCAGTTTCGAGGGAGCGATCGCATTGAATCACCGACATTCCCCGAACTGAATCTGACTGCCGAACAAGTTTTTCAGGCTCAAACATGAGGAGTAAAGGGAATCACCACTTTTCAAATATTCACTCCAGGAATTCAAGGATATGATTGTTGCAACACCCGTCACCATTCCCCTCAAAAATATTCAGCTCAACCCAGGCAGTCTAATGATCGTTCGTGACGTAACCTGGGAGCAATTTGAGGCGATTCTAGAAGAAAGAGAAGCCGAAGGAATCAGAACGAGAATCGCTTACAGTAAAGGAACATTAGAAATCATGTCACCCTTGCCCATTCATGAAAGACCGCACCGAATTATTGGCCATATCGTTACCACACTCCTCGATGTCCAAGGACGAGATTGGGAAGACTTTGGTTCGACAACCTTTAGAAAAAAAGCTAAAGAAGCAGGACTCGAACCCGACACCTGTTTTTATATTCAAAATGCTGAGAAAGTGCGCGATCGCAAGAAAATAGATATGACGATCGATCCACCTCCTGACTTAGCCATTGAAGCTGATGTCACCTCCAAAACTACACTCGAAATCTATGAAGCATTAGAAGTTCCAGAAGTGTGGATCTATAGTGAAGAAAAGTTCGCGATTCACATTCTAGTCGATGGCAAATATGTAGAATCTTCTACCAGTCAGACTTTTCCCGATTTACCCATTTTGGATTTGATTCCTCAGTTAGTCGATCGGGCATTCACCGATGGCAGCAGTACAATGCTCAGAGAACTGAGAAAGCAGATGAGTTAGAAAGTATGGAATTAATCATCATCAACGATAAGCTGAAAACGATTTATACCATATTTTTATATTAAGGAAATGGGGTGATTCCATACGTAGTGTGCTAAACTTTAAGTCAATAGAATCTGCAAGAGTCACCTCCAAACGGAATAACACTATGACGACTCAGCAAGTGACGATCGAACTTCCCGAACCTATCTTCCGCCAATTGACTAACATTGCGAGAGCAACACAACAATCTGTGGAAGCGCTAGCTGTTCAAAGCGTGGTTAGCAATCTGCCTCCCTCTGTAGAAAACGCGCCACCAGAAATACAGTCAGAGTTGTTAAAGATGCAAAACCTCAGTATTGAGGAATTGCTAGCGATCGCCCGTACTTTAGTAGAACCGGCCGCGCACCAGCGTCATGTCGAGCTATTAGAGAAAAACCAAGAAAGTTTGCTCGCACCAGAAGAACGGCAAGAACTGACAAACTTACGATTAGCCGCCGATTTTCTGATGCTTCGCAAAGCCTATGCTTGGTCTGTTCTGCGGTGGCGCGGACATCGGTTGCCTCCCTTGAAAGAGTTAC
>JAAUPI010000097.1 GCA_012035135.1 Microcoleus sp. CSU_2_2 | reverse complement strand
CAGCATCCCCTAATGTGTCGAGCGTTGAAACCAAAGCTGAAATCCGATCTAGGTTCTCGGAATTGCGGTGGAGTTCAGATACAAGCCCCCATCATAGCGGTACTCCGCTTGATGGTGGGTAGTTGACAATAAATAATTCCCATGCAATCGGAAACCATATTATAGGGGTAGGGTGTGCCTCGGCGCACCCTACGGATAGAATCGATGCGTCCAGGACTGTTTTAGCTAAGGCAAAAATCGATCCAAAGCCTCTTTCAACTCTTTAATTTCCGTATCAATATTGCCTTCTTTAGCTGCTCTGGCAATGCACTCAGTTAAATGTTCGTCAAGAATGATTCTCGCTACTCTATCGAGCGCTCCTCGAACCGCAGCCACCTGCACCAAAACTTCGGGACAAGGACGATTTTCCTGCACCATAGTTTTGATGCCTCGAATGTGTCCCTCAATCCGAGACAAACGATTGACAAGCCGCCGCAGCGATTCTTCATCATGATGGTGAGGGTGGGCTGAATGCTCGTCGTGATGGTGGTTGGGATTTGATGGCAAGGATTTGTCAGTAGAAGTATCGGATAGAATCATGAGGCAAAATTTAATAGTTAGAATTCAGAATATTTTCGACTAGGTTTTAACTGAGATCTTGCACTATTGCCAAGAACAGCCAAGATACCTATAAGATTTTAGCATACTAAGTACGGCAGAACCATACATTTGCGCAAAGTCTCTTTCAAGCGCCGAACGATCTACTTACAGTCGCCAGAAAAATCATCTAATTTCACTCCATACTCGCAACAATTTGTCACCTCCCTTTTGAAACTCATAGGATACATCCTGAACTTCTACTTGATATCCTTGGTCTTTTAACTCTTTGATTATTGGCACTAGGAAAGGAGAAGGTTTGCCACAAGTTTTCACGAGCGGAAAAATCCGCACTTCTGCCGCAGTACGACACAGTTCTCGAATTGATTCCAGATGAAATGCTTCAGTAAAATGGTCGGAATAGGTAAACAGAAAATGACTGCACAGCGCTAAATCAAACTGGCGGTTCTCGAAAGGCAAAATCGGCAACTCACCAGTTACGTAACGGCTTTCCTGAATCCCTGTTGGCAAATCTTCAAGAAATTGCTGCATCGCCACCATTCGCACTTCGCCCAATTGTGTCGGCGATTTGATATTTGTCCAAAGGTAGTCGTCTACATTTGCTTTGACGCCATCAATTACAGTTTGATATATTTCTTGAATCCGTCTGCCAATTTCTTCACCAGAAAACTGATAAACTGGATCGCAAGAAATCACTTTGTTACCTTGGCGAGTCATTTCCGCGTTGAAACTGGCCGGACCTCCGGCACAGTCAAGTATTGCTAACTTGCGATCGACAGATGTCAAGTGAAACATTCCGATGTATTCGTCCAAGCAGCGACCCCAAGGAATCACCTGATCAAGCTTAAGTCCCATGTATTTTTGACTGGTAAATAAGAGTAGTTAAACAGTTGACAGCTTGCCCGCTCGCCGGCCGTTGGGTTGACAACCCTCCCCTCGCCCCCCTTGGGGGGAAGACAGTTGACAGTGCGAGGCTACACTGGACAACAGAGAACATCAACTAAAATGAATTAACCAAATCGCGTGAAGCGAAGCTATCCCGCAGGGAGTCGCCCATTGACACGCTGGAACCAGGAAAGAAAGATGAAACATACCGTTCAAACCGTTACAAGTCTGAGTTTGTCAGCACTCCTGCTACTGAGCAGTTCCCTGCCCAGTATAGCTCAGTTGCCCGTTATCAGAAATCCTGCACCGAGTCCAAACCGGAACCCGCCAAACCTGCCCAGAGTCCCGCCGCCGCCCCCCCCTGGTTCTGCTTTACCCAACGGTAATTTTGGTTCGCTAACACAAGAAGCGGCTTACACTTTAGGATCTGGCGATCGCATTGCTTTAGATATTTTCGGCGTCCCAGAATTTAGCAAAGAATACCAAGTATTAGTTGATGGTACGCTGAATTTGCCAATCATTCGCAGCGTCTCAATTCAAGGATTGACATTACAACAAGCCGCCGCACTAATTACCAAGCGATACGAACCCTTCATCAATGTTCCCGTTGTCACCGTCACTCTGATGATTGCTAGACCACTAAATATAGGAATTGCCGGTGAAGTTACTCGCCCAGGTTCCTACAAAATTAATCCTGCGAGGGAAGGGGGAGGAGTAAAATTTCCTACTTTGATGGAAATGCTGCAACTTGCAAAAGGAGTGACATCAGCAGGAGATATGCGAACTGTCCAAATTCGCCGTCCCCGTAAAGGTGGGCCAGAACAAATTATTACTGTTAATTTGCAGGACTTTTTAGACACAGGAAACTTGCGTCAAGATGTCACTATCCGAGATGGAGATACAATTTTTGTACCGACGGCAAGTGCTCTGAATACTCAAGAAGTCCGTCAAAGAGCAAGTGCTAATTTTTCGGCTGATATTACTAAACCAATTGGTGTGGTTATTGTCGGTGAAGTGAATCGACCTGGGCCTTATACTGTATCTGCTTCAGATTTGCGATCGACCAATCAACAAACTGACTTAAGTTTTGTCAACATCGACCAACAGCAAGGAGCAGTTGTAGGTTTACCAACTATAACTAGAGCACTCAAAATTGCTGGCGGTATCACCACAGAAGCTGACATTCGTCGCGTGCAAATCCGCCGCAAAGTCAGAGGTGGTAACGAACAAACTATCATGGTAAATCTCTGGGATTTGCTGCAAAAAGGTGATGCTACTCAAGATGTTTTGCTGCAAGAAGGAGATAGCGTGATTATCCCGACAGCCCCTACCGTAGACTTAGCTGAAGTTTCTCAGGTCGCAACTAGCAGTTTTGCTCCGAACGCGATTAGCATTAATATTGTGGGAGAAGTAATTAGACCGGGTGCTTTGCAGGTGCGACCAAATACTTCGCTGCATCAAGCTTTGCTAACTGCAGGAAGTTTCAATCAATTACGGGCGAAAAAAGACAAAATTGAACTGTTGCGTTTGAATCCCAATGGTACTGTTTCTCGTCGGACTATAGACGTTGATTTTGCCCAAGGATTGAATCCTGATAATAACCCAACTCTCCGCAATAATGATGTGATTCTCGTAGCTCGATCGGGTTTTACTAGGGTAGCAGACAATATCAACAGTTTCTTGCAGCCGATAACAGGAATTGCAGGTGTAATCAACAGTGTTAGTGGAGTTTTTACTGGGTTTCAAACAACTATCAACGCTTTTCAGAACTTATTTTTAGGAGGAGATTTCGAGCGACGAAATCAACTCAGACAGATTCGCGAACAACGTCAAGACAGACAAGAGCAACGTCAAGACAGACAGCTAGAAAGAGAGCTACAAAGTGAAGAGAGACAACGCAATGCAGAAGACAGAAGACTGCAACTTGAAGACAGAAGACTGCAACTTGAAGACAGACAGCGGCAAATAGATCTTGAGAATCGGCAACTTCAGATCCAGCAGCAGCAACTTGAACTTCAAAATCAGCAGCAGCAAATGCAGCCGCAGCAAATTCAGTCTAATCCTTGATAATACTAAGGCGTTGAAAGCGAAGTTATTCTATACAAAATAGCTTCGCTAATATGGCAGACGATTGCAAAATATATAAGTCCTGAAGGATTTGTCTGAATTGTCCAAGTGTAAGGTGCGCAGTGCGCACCTTACAAATAAAGTTTGTGCATAAGTCATCACACTGTTGTAGTGACGTTTTTTCTATACAATTAATCAGCGTTTCGCCCCCAACAATTCCGGCTGCAAAACCTGATTTAATTTACCGCTGCGAAATCCCTCCAAATCCAAAGTCGCGTACACAAAACCAAACTCCTGAAATATTGCCACTAAGGCAGACAAATCTGCGTTTAACACAAACTCCTTAATCTTCTCGGCTGGTAACTCAATGCGCGCCGTATCTCCGTCCGATCGCACTCGCAAATTCTGCAATCCCAACTGCCGCAAATACCGTTCGGCGCGCCCCACTCTTTGCAACTTAGCCACGGTGATTTCTTCGCCGTAGGGAAACCGCGAGCTCAGACAAGGTTGTGCAGGTTTGTCCCACCAAGGTAAACCCAATTCTTTTGCCAATTGTCGCACTTCCATTTTAGTAATTCCTACTTCTGCTAAAGGCGATCGCGCGCCTCGTTCCTTCGCAGCCTGAATCCCCGGACGATAATCCTTTAAATCGTCTGCATTAATCCCATCCACCACATAAGGATAACCCTTTGCGAGTGCAAGCGGCTTCAAAGTATCGTGCAGTTCGCTTTTGCAAAAATAACAGCGGTTAACGGGGTTAGAAGTGTAATTAGGATTTGCCATTTCTTGAGTTTCTACCTCTTCATGGACAATACCAATTTCTGCTGCTTGAATCCGCGCATCTTCTAAATCTTCTGGTAATAAAGATGGCGAAACGGCTGTCACTGCCAAAGCGCGATCGCTCAAAACATCAAAAGCAATTTTTGCTACTAAAGTGCTGTCAATGCCACCAGAGTAGGCAATCAGCGCCCGATCCATTTGTGCGAACAGAGTTTGTAATTGTTCGAGTTTTTCGACTAACATAATTTCAACTTTTTTGCCAAAAAGAGTAAAGCATTCCTTTTTTTATGCAGGTCAATTATTTTTAGATCCCGGTTTAAATCCGTCTGAACAACCTCGCTGTCAACTGTCAACTAGACATCTCTTAAAAAGCCTGTCAAGAACAGGCAATATGCCTGTTCCACAAGAATTATGCCAGAAGTCTACTGTTTACTGTTATTCTGGATCGATGCCGAGGGCGGACAATCGTGCCAAAAGTTCTTGATTGCGCTGTCTTTCCTGTTCCAGCAGCGTCTGGGCTAATTCTTTATCTTGTTGTTCTCGATCGGCCCGCTGGCTTTCGGCTTCGGCCCGCTGGCGTTCATTTTCCGCCCGTTCTTCCGGCCACAAAAGTAACTCTCCTTCCGCATTCCACCAGCGCAACCAATATCCCGTTCTACCTTCGCGAGTTCCCTCCCAAACTCCTAAAAATAGATCTAATCCAGGTATTAAATAACGCCCGTTTTCATCGGAATTTTGATTGTTGTAACGCTCGCATTCCAATGCATAAACTTCTATTCTGCCCGTATGCGGTCGAAAAATCACATAGCGAGGGACTTTGATTACTTGTTCGTAAAAAAACCATTTGCCAATTTCTTCTGTATGTTCTACAGAATATTCATCACCATAAGTAGCTGACAGAAATTCCATCACTACAAAAGGCACTGTTCCTTCAGTATGAGGGGTGTAACTGCGACGGGGATAATTGTGAGGCCAAGGTTGCACGGGCCGCACGTACATCCAGTCTGGGGCTTTGCAAATAGTGCGATCGTCCACAGCCGCACACAAAGCAAAATTAGAAACTATGAGTGCGTCTTGGATTAGTTCCGGGGAATCCACTACAGACTGGCGCAAACCATTCGCGATTAAAGGATGTTCTATATTTTCCACAGGGTCGTCTGGTAGGATAAAATCATCGGGCAGTAACGGCCAAGTAATCTTTAGCTGCGATATTGGTTTGTAAATTACAGCAGTCATAAGTCACCTCATTTTACCAATAAAAGTTTGAGTTTTAGTCTAGATTGCCGATCGATAACCTTCTCTATATTTTAGCGTGCTATATGGTTTTAAAATTCTCGTCGGGAAAATATGGCAATGGAAATTGACAGCAGCAACACCCCATACAGTAAACCATAGCCAACATTTGTTATCAGAGCAGCCAAATGAGGTATTTGTCCGTAAACCGCATCATTTCTTAAATTGAATCGCTCCAAATCGGGTAAAACCAGATAAAGTCCCATCATCAATTGTTCAATGCCAGGATTTTTGGTTAACTTGCCCAAAGCCACTAAATCCCGCGTCGAATGTCCCACTAAATAAATGCCAAATGTCAGTAAAGTTGCCAGTAGCGAACTACTAAAAACCCCAAATAAAATCCCGACACCAGCCAGTAGAGACAGTTCAAACCAGATGAATAGTGCAGCTATTAAAGTGCTTACCAAAGGGTAAGGAATGCGACTTAAACTCAAAATAGCCAGATAAATAACAGTCATTGCTGCTACAAGTACACCCAGCACCGCCGATAGCCCGAAGTGCTTGCCAACAATTAACTCAGCCCGACTTATCGGCTTGGCAACTAACACGTAAACAGTCCGGCTTTCAATTTCTTTGTTAACCAGTCCTGTCGCTACAAAGACTGTTACAATTAAACCCAGAAGGCTAATAGCAGCAAAACCGATATCTAAGATAATTTTCTTTTCTGTTGTCGCCGCTAACTCCGGTATCAACCGCACCGATGCTCCCATCAAAAGAGCAAAAATAACAATTAAGTAAAGGATGCGATCGCGAATTACTTCCCAAAATACATTAATCGCGACGGTCAAAATTCTTCTCAAATTCATCTAGTTAACTCGCTGAAAACTCTGGCTATATCTTAAGAGTTGTGATTTAAAAGTTTTAATTCACAACTCACAATTTAGAATTATCAACTATTTTGGTAGTTGCAGACAATAAGAAATGTGGGCAGGATGTATTGCCACTTTTGCAAATATTTCGACAACAAGTAACAGTAGAATTATCTCCTACTATGGCGATTATCAAGTAAGTAAGGTATATGCCGATCGATTCCCCCATTACCCAATTCCCCCTTGGGGGAGGTTCCCATTACCAGCGGGTACCTCATCTATCTGAGAAAGGCTATACCGATTGCAATTAGCTGCCAGAGGTCAAATCAAACTTGACTATCTGCTGGAGTTCCATCTTTCTTCTGCCCCGGCTTAGAGCGTTTGATCGGACCGCAGTCTACAGTGGCTGCATTGCCTATATCGATCACCTCGCAAGATTTGCTAAACGAATATATTTCCGGTCTAAAAACCAGACCCAGCCACGTTGCCTGCATATCTAACTGATAGCGGGACTCTCCTTGGACGATCGAAGTTTTGACATCCCAACTCGCATCCTCTGGGGTTGTCACAATTTTTTCTAAGACTTTATTCCGCAGAAAAAATTGTTCGTTGTCAATATCTATCAGCATTTTCTCTACCTGTGGCCAAGGTTTTGTACGAGCTTCTTGTTTGATGTATTTCTCCATTTCCTTGAGGATCACAACTCCTCGGGAGCGATTAATAGTTGGCTGTTGAAATGTCACCACATAATCACTTCGCCTCAAATCCTGTGATAAAACACTTGGATACTGTTGCAGCCAACCTTGAATTAAAAAGTGAAAGGCAAACCAACAGGAAATCAACAAGTGACTCATGGTAAAAATCACAAATTGCGGACGAAATAACGACCTGACCCTTTCCCATTTTGACTCGCTCTTCCAAATTTCGATTATGGCAGCAACTACTATTGCGATAATTGGCCCAGCTATCCACGCTATTTCCTTCTTGTCTGTCGGCAATCTGATTAACAACCACAAACCAATTAAGAAACTTGTCACCCATGGACTGAGACTTATGCCGTAAATCACAAAAGGTTGCTGACAGGTCAGCGAACCCATGGAAATTGTAAAAAATAACCAGCTCAAATCAAAAATAGTTGTTCTGGTTGGCAAGTCAGTGACTGCCGCCACCGACAGCAAAGCTAAGAATATGCTAATCAGTAAAGGTGTCTTCCAGTGGACAACTTTAGGCGGAACCATCGCCTTTTGGACTTTTTTATTGGTTTCCCAAAGGTTGTTCGTCAGCTTCGTAAGTTGCTGGGTGACATCCAAAAATTGTTTCATCATAGATTTCAATTGACGCTTTGCAAAAACAACACGGTTAAGATGACGCAATTGCTAACAGTATGAGCTATTAAAACTGCCCCAAACTGAGTAGTTACTTGAAAAGTCTTTTTGGGAGGGCGGTGGGTGAGGGATGGTGGCCCGATGAACTGAGGTTTGGCAGATGCTTTTTTATTGCCCTCAGCCAAATTTTGCACCATTTCTAATCCCTGCCACTTTGCTAAAAAAGTTATGGCTAATACTAATACTGCTATTAGAGTTATGGCAGCGTAAATATCCTGCCCTCCTCCCAATAACATATAACCTATTAGCCGTTCTCGCATATCTTTTGAAAGAACGCTTTCAAGGCCGAAGAAAACTAACCAACCTACGCAAGTGCAAGCTAGATTGAGGATGGTCGTATATTCAACGCTGGTTTTGGGGCCAAGTTTAAGTAGCTTTTGCAGAAACCACGCTTCGATCGCGATCGCCAAAACACAATTAAAATTTGAGCCAAAATAGTCCGAAATGGGAAAACACTCGCAATCATAAGGCTACAGCTATAAGGGCTGGGTACAATCTATGCCTTAGTGCGGCAAGGACTACAACTTGCTTCTACGGCACTGGGCAGGACGAGAACGGTCAAGCTAATTTGCCGTCCACCTCTATTAGTTTATAGTCTTTTGTGGAACAGGCATCTTGCCTGTTCCTAAGAATAGTGCAAGATGTAAGTTTAACCGGAATTGATATAACTGCTAATTATGGTAAGGAATGGCATTGGTATTCGGACAGCCTCATCAAGATCGGAACGCGCCGCCGGTCAGATTCACGTCTATGACGGCGCTGGTAAGGGCAAGTCTCAGGCAGCACTAGGGGTGGTTTTGCGTTCGATCGGCCTTGGTATCAATTCGGCCTCGCCCACGCGAGTCTTACTGCTGCGCTTTCTCAAAGGCCCCGATCGCTCCTACGACGAAGATGGGGCAATAGAAGCGTTACAACGGGCATTCCCTCACTTGATCGACCAAGTGCGTACTGGTCGATCGGAATATTTTGGGGCCGAAGCAATCACCCGCTTCGATCGCACAGAAGCTCAACGGGGCTGGGATATCGCCAAAGGGGCCATCGCCTCGGAACTCTATTCCGTCGTAGTCCTAGACGAACTCAACCCCGTCTTGGATTTAGGTTTGCTGCCGACAGACGAAGTAGTTAAAACTCTCCAACATAAACCCGAATATTTAGAAGTGATCGCCACAGGCCGGGCAGCCCCCCAAGCTTTGCTCGATATTGCCGACTTGCATTCAGAAATGAAGCCCCACTACCACCCCGCAGCAGCCGAACACAATATTTCAGGTATCGAAATATACACTGGTGCAGGCAAAGGCAAGTCTACCAGTGCTTTGGGCAAAGCTTTGCAGGCAATAGGCAGGGGTATTAGCCAAGATCACTCTCACCGCGTGTTAATCGTGCAGTGGCTCAAAGGAGGCACTGGCTATACAGAAGACGCCGCGATCGCAGCTTTACGGCAAAGCTACCCGCAGCTAGTCGATCACCAGCGGTGCGGTCGAGATGCCATCGTTTGGCGGGGGCAACAGCAAGAGTTAGACTGCACGGAAGCAGAACGTGGCTGGGAGATAGCCAAAGCAGCGATCGCCTCCGGCTGGTATAAAACGATTATTCTCGACGAACTCAATCCCACAGTAGACTTAGAACTGCTGCCAGTAGAGCCGATCGTCGAAGCCCTGCTGCGCAAACCCCGCGATACAGAGATCGCCATCACCGGGCGCTGCCACAAACCGCACGCTTACTTTGATTTAGCAAGCGTACACTCCGAGGTATACTGTCACAAACACTACGGCGATCGGGGCGTAGAACTCAAACGTGGCGTAGACTTTTAACGCCGGGAATGAATTTTAATGCCGATCGCACCAAAATTATTTAAGGATGGCGCTGCCTTTTAAACCGGAAATTCCCCCCAACCCTTGTACTCAATCTCCATTGTCTCCCTTTTTCCATTGTTAACCTTTAATTTCCTGCACTGGACTCGATCCCCGATCGCTAATCCACAATGGAACATTAAAAATATCAATCGCGTCTTTCGACAGAGTGAGCACCTAAGACTGTGGAAAAGGACTATAAAAGGGTGAAGACATTGAAAATAAAAGCTTACAAGCAAAAAGTCCGCCATCTAGAAATTCTAGACAGAGTGTGCGCAAGTAGGCTAGACTTGCGGCGGGCAAACAGGTTAAACTACAGCGGAATCCAAACATTCGGTGTTCTAGGCAGTGTCTGTAGTCGCAATGGCGATGACCAACAAGTAGAGGAGTGAAGCTGTAATGACAACGCTAGATGACAATCCTAATCAACTTGATTTAAACCTTCCGGGACTTGGACCGGATACAATCTTTGCCGGAGCAGGGGCTGATTTGATAAGAACTGCCACCCTGGGCGGCAGCTTAATATTTGGCGAAGGCGATAACGATACGCTTATTTCTGTCGGCCCAAACGATACTTTGTATGGTGGCGCCGACGAAGACTCAATCAGATCTCAGCGCACTCCCGCATTGCTTTACGGCGACGCAGGGTCGGACACCATAGTTGCTGAAGCCCGCGCCACCATAGTCGGAGGTCAGGGCGACGACTTCCTTCAAGGTACTGTCGAAGCCAACCTCATGTTTGGCAATCAAGACAACGATACGATGCTAGGAGGGGCGCAGAGAAGAGACTCGCTCTACGGTGGCAAGGGCAATGACTCCTTGGGCTTCTTCATCGCAGGCGGAGGTAACAACCTCGGTCTTCCCTTATTCGGCACCGGCTTCGCTGGTAATGAAGGAAGCAACTACTTGCGGGGCGACTTGGGCGACGACTTGGTGGTTGGTATCAATGTCAGAGACAGCCTCTTTGGCGGTAGAGGCAACGACTCCCTGCGCGGTGCGGGCAGCAGCAGCTACCTGTCTGGGGATCTGGACAACGATACCTTATGGGTTCCCAACGCTACTCAGACCAGCCCATTTTCTGTCAATGTCCTTACTGTTGGTCTTGAGAAGATCACCTTGCTTGGCGGTGCCGGCAATGATTCTCTCTACGGTTCGATCGGCAATGCTGGCGAAGGCAGAAACTTCTTAGAAGGTGGCGACGGTAACGATACAATCAAGGTTTTTGCCACGCAGGATACCGCCCTCGGAGGTGCAGGCAACGACTTTATCGTGTCATCGACAGTGACGAATGTAATTTCAACCAGCGGCGCACCAAGTTCATTTCCAGGTTTCGCAGGTCGGAACTTGCTCGACGGTGGGGCTGACAACGACACGATCGTCGCTGCTTTCTCAACCGATACGATGATTGGCGGTGCCGGTAACGACAGCCTGAGCGGTATCTTTACTCAAGGCTCCGGTGGAGAGGGCAATGATACGATCAATGCCAGTTTTGGCGGTACCAGTGCGACGCTTGTTACCCTGAACGGTGGCTTAGGCGACGATCTCTTAATTGGTAATACTACTGTCGTCACCGGTTTCACCGTCACCAACTTCTTCAACGGTGGCGAAGGTAATGACAGAATGATTTTTGGTACCGCACGCGATAATGTGATTGGCGATGCTTCGGGCAACGACACCATCTCCTACGCTACCGGCGTCAACTTTAACTTGAACAACAATACAGTGGTCAACGTGATTACCGACACCCTCGGTAGTAACTTCATCACTGGCGGCAACGGTACTGATGTCATCACCACCGGTGCTGGCGACGATATACTGTTCGGCGGGCAGACCATTGGTACAACACCACAACTAACTGACGGGAACGACACCTTGGATGCCGGCGGCGGGAACGACACGTTGCTGGGCGACTTTGGGAACGACCAATTGTTCGGCGGTGATGGCAACGACTCGATCGGTGGCGGGCCTGGTGCAGACACGCTGATTGGTGGATCGGGCAACGACAGCTTCTACTACGCCAACTTCGGTGAGGGCGTCATTGGTGTCGGAACTACTAGCAGCGCAGACCAAATCGGCGACTTTATATCTGGTCAAGACAAGTTTGTCTTCAATCGCGCTGGCTTCCCCGGCTTGACCGGAGGTAATCAACCTGCTTTTGAGTCCTTCTTGCAGGTTAATCAGAGTTACAGCAACAATGCAACTCCTCAAGGAGCCTCTACGTCACAGCCGTTCATCTTCTACCAAATTAATGATGGCCGTTTAGGATTTGACCCAGACGGTTCGGGTGGTGCAAACCCTGGTGTGACGCTGGCAATCTTGAACAATCGACCAACTATCACTGCTTCTGATATTGTGTTGATTTAATTGAGGTCGAATTGGGATGCGGGAGGTTTTGAAATAGCCGATCGCCCCACCAAATCTCAAAACTAATTGTGCTATGTTTCGAGCTGGGGATATCAATCCCTAGCTTTTTTATTTGCCTCAATTGATATGATATCCGGTCGATTACCCGCAATAAAAACCAATCTTAGTAATACCAACTTCATATCGATAAAAGGCGGGCGTATCGATCGCCCGCCATACTTTTTATTTGCTCAACACGCCTTCAGGAATTCCCAAAATATCCTCAATCCGAGGCAGATCTTCCAAAGCGATCGTTCGCCCTTCATCCTCAAAACCAGCAATTCGATCGAAATTCAAATACCGATACAAATCGTCAGCAAAAGGATTAATTTTCTTCGCCACAATCTCCATGTATTCTTGTACCGTGGGAATGCGACCTAACAGCGAACAAACTGCGGCTAATTCGGCGGAACCGAGATAAACTTGCGCGTCTTTGCCCATGCGATTGTTGAAGTTGCGAGTAGAAGTTGAAAAAACAGTTGTGGCATCTTTAACTCGCGCTTGATTTCCCATGCAAAGACTGCAACCGGGCATTTCTGTACGAGCTCCAGCGGCTCCAAAAATGCTGTAGTAACCTTCTTCTTTCAGTTGCTGTTCGTCCATGCGGGTTGGCGGACAAATCCACAGGCGGGTTTTCACTTCCCCCGCACCTTCCAACACCTTCGCAGTAGCGCGGTAGTGACCGATATTTGTCATGCAGGAACCGACAAATACTTCGTCAACGCGATCGCCCGCAACTTCACTCAACAACTTAACATTATCGGGGTCGTTGGGAGCAGCGACGATCGGCTCTTTAATCTCGTTCAAATCGATCTCAATGATTTCGACATATTCAGCATCAGCATCAGCCTCCAACAACACCGGATTTGCCAGCCATTCCTCCATCTTGGCTACGCGGCGCAGCATCGTCCGCGCATCTGCATAGCCCCGCGCCATCATATTTTTTAACAGCGCGACATTGGAACGAATGTACTCGGCAACAGTCTCGACACTGAGCTTAATTGTGCATCCAGCACAAGAACGCTCGGCCGTCGCATCAGTTAATTCAAAAGCTTGCTCGACTTTCAAATCTGGCAAACCTTCAATTTCCATAATCCGCCCGGAAAAGATGTTTTTCTTGTTCTGTTTCTCGACAGTCAACAAACCTTTTTGAATCGCTACATAGGGAATTGCATTCACAACATCCCTGAGCGTTACTCCGGGTTGCAATTCGCCTTTGAACCGCACTAAAACCGATTCCGGCATATCCAAAGGCATGACGCCCAAAGCAGCAGCAAATGCCACCAATCCCGAACCCGCAGGAAAGGAAATTCCCAAGGGAAAACGAGTGTGAGAATCGCCACCAGTTCCTACTGTATCTGGCAATAACATCCGGTTTAGCCAGGAGTGAATAATCCCGTCTCCCGGACGTAAAGCTATGCCGCCTCGCTGAGCCATGAAATCGGGCAATTCATGATGAGTTTTGACATCAACTGGTTTGGGATAGGCGGCGGTGTGGCAAAAACTTTGGATTACCAAATCGGTGCTAAATCCCAAACAAGCCAGTTCTTTTAATTCGTCCCGCGTCATCGGCCCGGTGGTATCTTGAGAACCGACTGTGGTCATGACTGGTTCGCAGGATGTACCGGGACGCACGCCGGACAAACCGCAAGCTTTGCCTACCATTTTCTGCGCTAAGGTAAATCCTTTGCCGGTATCTGCTGGGATTGTGGGACGAGTAAAAATAGTGCTGGGTTCTAGTCCTAAAGCTTCCCGAGTTTTGTCGGTTAAAGTACGTCCAATTAATAGGGGAATTCGGCCACCGGCGCGAACTTCGTCTAATATTGTGTCGGGTTTGAGGGTAAATGTGGAGATGATTTCTCCGGCTTCATTTGCAATCTCGCCTTTGTAGGGATAGATGGTAATTACCATTCCAGTTTCCATTTTGGCTACATCACATTCGATCGGCAAAGCTCCGGAATCTTCAGCGGTATTGAAGAAAATCGGGGCGATCGCGCTTCCTAAAATATAACCGCCACTGCGCTTGTTCGGCACAAACGGAATATCATTGCCAATGTGCCAGAGCACCGAATTAATCGCCGATTTCCGCGACGAACCGGTGCCGACAACATCGCCAACATAGGCTACGGGATGGCCTTTTTGCTTCAATTCGGCAATGGTTTGCAGAGATCCAGGCATTTTACTTTCCAGCATCGCCAAAGCGTGCAGCGGAATGTCCGGCCGCGTGGTAGCGTGAGGTGCGGGAGACAAATCGTCGGTATTGGTTTCTCCGGGAACTTTGAAGACAGTCACGGTAATGGCTTCTTCCAACACAGGACGACCGGTAAACCATTCGGCATCGACCCAAGAATCCACTACCTGTTTGGCGTAGGGATTGGTATCGGACAAAGCGAGAACGTCGTGGAAACCGTCGAATACTAAGAGAGTTTTGCTCAGTGCGCGGGCGGCGGTGGCGGGAATGGCGACTTCTGCCGTGGGATTGAGCAAATCGATCAAAGAGTGGACGTTGTAACCGCCCATCATTGTCCCCAGCAGGTAAACTGCCCATTTGGGGGTAATTAAGGGAGTCTGGATTTCACCTTTAGCAACACCGGTTAAGAAACCGGCTTTGACGTAGGCGGCGTTGTCTACGCCTGGGGGAACTCGATCGCGCAATAATTCTACTAAGGTTTCCTCTTCTCCTGGTGGCGGATTTTTCAGCAGTTGGCAAAGTTCTGATGTTTGCTGCGCGTCTAATGGTAGCGGTGGAATTCCCAAAGTAGCTCGTTCGGCAGCGTGTTGGCGGTAAGACTCAAGCATTTGTCCTCTCTCCTCGGATGGCATTCGTCGATCGTTTGCAGATTAGTTTACCTTTCAGAAGCATTCGGCTAAATTATACCTAAAATTGCCAATGGTGGGCTGCTACACAACAACTGCGTCGAATAGAGAAAACTCGGAGCAAAAAAAATAGATGGATCTGAAAATTAGGCGATTTGCCAAACAGGCTGAGGAGAA
Organism: Microcoleus sp. CSU_2_2; assembly: GCA_012035135.1. Lineage (GTDB taxonomy): Bacteria > Cyanobacteriota > Cyanobacteriia > Cyanobacteriales > Microcoleaceae > Microcoleus. The sequence continues at coordinate 4,157 of JAAUPI010000097.1, read as the reverse complement.
AATCTCTAATAGTCAAGCGAAAATTTATCTATAATAGTAGGTACGATCGAGCAGATCGTTAACTAAGTTTGGGTAAGTTTTACGAAGCAGTTGTGTAGCCATTAAATTTAACTCTCGAAACAGGCTGCGAAAAGAAGCTAACCTTGGCAGACTCAAGGGTGCTCTCGGAAAATCAGACCCACGCATCTATAGTATTATCAACCCTAAACTGCTAAGCTTTTTAAATTAAGGAGAGTTTAAGTTAATTAAAACCCGACTCTCGTTAATAACACTCACTAATGCCTTGGGGCAGGGGATAGAGGGCATTACAGTCTGCCCGATCGGGGTCAGACCCGGTATAGTAGCAGTATGAGATTTTTGTCCCTTGCTTTTGGGATCTGTCAATAGAGTTTTTACAGCAAGTGCATCTCTCGTCGTTCGAGACGGTGGCTGCTGAAAACAGATTTGGGCAGCAGTGATGCCCAAAGTGTGTCGGCAGAGGTTACGCTAGTGAAGAAAGAAAAAGAATACTTGCGATCGAGACTTCATTAGTCTAGCTTGTAATTTCTTACTAAGTTGTCAAGCCCAACAGTTTTGCATTCGATCGGCAAAAGAGACTCTTGCACATCAAGGGTTCGGAACAAGACGGTCAAAGAGCCTGGGTTTGATGGCAAAGCCCTTATCGAGATGTCAACACTTTACTGATGAATCGCCGGAGCAATCTTGCAGGAAAACCCATGTCTAGTATGCAAAACCAATTCACGGTTCACTTCTGGGGCGTTAGAGGTAGCATCGCGTCTCCAGGGGCTGAAACAGTACGTTACGGGGGCAATACGCCCTGTATTGAAATGCGAGTGGGTGACAGCCGCCTAATTTTCGATGGCGGTACTGGATTGCGGGTTTTGGGACAAACTCTCCTGTCGCAGATGCCCGTAGAAGCTCATATGTTTTTCACTCACTCTCACTGGGATCACATTCAAGGATTTCCTTTTTTTGTCCCAGCTTTTATCAAGGGCAATTGTTTTCACATCTATGGGGCCATTGCTCCTAATAAAGCTACTATCCAGCAGCGGCTCAACGATCAGATGCTGCACCCGAATTTTCCAGTGCCTCTGCAAATTATGGGAGCTGACCTCAAGTTTAATGATATTGAAGTGGGCAAACCGCTGGAAATTGGGGATATAAAGGTGGAAACAGCTTTATTGAATCATCCGGGAGAAGCTGTGGGCTATCGAGTTAACTGGCAGGGGTACGCGGCTGCTTACGTGACTGATACCGAACATTATCCAGACCGTTTGGATGAAAATGTGCTCTATTTGGCTCGCGATGCTGAGGTGCTGATCTACGATGCGACTTATACGGATGAGGAGTATTACGCGGAGAAGACGAGCAAGGTTGGCTGGGGACATTCGACTTGGCAGGAAGCGGTGAAACTCGCAAAGGCGGCTAATGTGAAAAAGTTGGTGATTTTTCACCATGACCCACTGCACAATGACGAGTTTTTAGACAAGGTGGGAGAGCAAGTGGCTCAAAGGTTCCCGAACAGTTTGATGGCTCGGGAAGGTTTGTCGTTACAGTTGCTTCCTCCTCACAACGGTCTGCCCGAAGAGCTTGACTTAAGTGGCAAATAGCTTACTAAACTTATCCATAGTTAGCTATCGAGAAAGAGTTTATGTCGAAAGTGGCAGTCGGTGCAAATCCCTAAGCTGCCTGTCTGATGGATTTTAGATGGCCCGGTGTATCTGAAATCCTGATAGCTAAAATCCAAAATTCAAATCAGGGCTGGCGATCGCAATCGGGCTGTCGTGTGTCAAAATTTAAAGCGTGTGGGTAACTTCTTCTTGTACCGCTGCTCTGACTCCAACTGCCGTTGCCTTGGGAAACTTTGATGGTTTGCACCTTGGGCACCGACAAGTCGTGCAGCCAATTTTAAATCGATCGCCTGGGCTAAATTCTGCGACTATTTCCGCCACGGGGTCAAACTTCCAAGGGATAGTTGGCGATGGTGAAAATTTAGATCGCCAACAGGAGGCAGCCTGCGACAACTCGGAAGATCCGCCTGCGATGGCGCTGCTGAATCATAAATTTGAGGATTATAAAGGGCAAAGGGCTGAGGGAAACAGCTTTTTTGGTCGTGATGCTGATGCAGTCGATAGACTGTACGGAACGGTGGTGACATTCGATCCGCACCCGCAAGAGTTTTTTACCCGTCAACCGAAACAACTGCTGACGCCTCTGCCAGAAAAGATAGAATTGCTAGAAGCAATGGGGGTTGAGCAATTAGTTTTGCTACCGTTCGATCGAGAACTCGCAGATTTGACGGCTTCTGAGTTTGTCGAGAAAATTTTGGTGCGACAATTACAAGCGAATCGAATTAGCGTGGGGATGGATTTTCATTTTGGACGGGGAAGGGCTGGAACGGCTATGGATTTGCAGTCGATCGCCTCTAACTACGGCATTGATGTTACTCTCATAGGATTGCATACCTGCGGTGAAGGGGAACGGATCAGCAGTTCGATCGTCCGTGAAAGTCTGGCATCGGGCGACCTCAAAAGAGCGAATCAGTTGCTGGGGCGTCCTTACAGTTTGGTGGGAACTGTGGTTGGCGGACAGCGACTTGGCAGGACGATCGGATTTCCAACCGCTAATATCGAGTTACCACCCGAAAAGTTTTTGCCGCGTTTTGGCGTGTATGCGGTGCAAGTATTGGTAAAAAATCAATCCGGAAGAATCGAAGCTAGAAGTTCTTCCTATGAATGGAAAAATCCTAAATCTTTAATCTCCAGTCAAGGAGCGGATTTATCTATGCTATGTGGAGTGATGAATGTTGGCTGTCGCCCGACGGTAGATGGCAAACAACCCACGATCGAAATTCATTTGTTAGATTGGTCTGGGGATTTGTACGGTCAAACCTTGAGTGCGAGTTTAGTAGAGTTTTTGCGACCCGAACAAAAGTTCGCTTCTCTGGATGCTCTCAAAACTCAAATTCAGGCAGACTGTGATGTTGCCAGAAAGGTGTTAAGTAAGCCTACCTAAAAACACAAAATACCCAGATTTCCGACTTTTTAAAGAAGTCTGGGAGCTAAAGTTCGATCGCATTTTACAATTAACAATCAGGGATATGAGAGAACATATTGAGCGGCTCAAGCAAAATCTAGGCAAGACTATTGTGGGTAAAGCGGATGCTATTCGCTTGGTGATTGTAGCCGTGCTTTCAGGCGGACACGCACTGTTAGAAGACGTGCCTGGTGTCGGTAAAACGCTGTTAGCTAAGTCTTTAGCGCGATCGATCGATGGTAAGTTTCAGCGGATTCAGTGTACTCCCGATTTGTTACCGACGGATATCACCGGTACTAATATTTGGAATCCTAGCAGCGGGAAGTTTGAGTTTTTGCCCGGCCCAGTTTTTGCTAATGTTTTGCTTGCTGATGAAATTAATCGGGCAACGCCACGAACTCAGTCGGCTTTACTGGAGGTGATGGAGGAAAAGCAGGTGACTGTGGATGGGGTTTCTCGGAATGTTCCGGCCCCGTTTTTTGTGATTGCTACTCAAAACCCAATCGAATATCAAGGTACTTTTCCGCTACCGGAAGCGCAGATGGATCGGTTTACTTTATCTTTAACTTTAGGCTATCCTGCGGAGTTGGAAGAGTTGCAAATGTTGGCACGGCTTTCTGATACTTTTGCAGTGGAAGATTTGCAGCCTTGTATTTCTTTGGAAGAGGTGCAGGATTTGCGGCGTTTGTGCGCTACGGTGAAGGTAGAAGAGTCTTTGAAACAGTATATTGTGGATTTGGTGCGATCGACCAGGGAGGATGAAGAAATTACTTTGGGGGTGAGTCCTCGCGGTGCGGTGGCTTTATACCGAACTTCCCAGGCGTTGGCGTTTATTTCCGGTCGAGATTATGCGACTCCTGATGATGTGAAAGATTTAGCACCGCACGTACTTTCTCACCGTTTGATTCCGGCGGGGGGAAGGAGGGCAAAAACGATTGTCGATCGATTATTGCAAAAAGTTGCTATTCCTTAAAAAGTTTTTAGTAAGGACTTCAGTCCAATGTCACTGAAAAAGTCTCGATCGCAAGGCCTGTTTACCTTTTAAGATAGAGCGAGGTTCCTGCATATGAGGATAGGGCTTTGGTCTGCGTTTCAACACCCTAGGTTCAGAACGATCGGGG
>JAAUPI010000096.1 GCA_012035135.1 Microcoleus sp. CSU_2_2 | reverse complement strand
GCGGTGGGAACGCACCCTACAACTGTCAGGTGCGTCGCTCATCGATGGTCGATTTTTGTTTGGGATGAGCGGTGGGAACGCACCCTACAACTGTCAACTGCCTGCCCGCTCGCGTAGTCGAAGGGTCAACTATCAACTATTTAAGAAATATGACTCAGTACAAGTTAATTATTTTCGACTTCGACGGTACGTTAGCAATTACGCATCAAGCTATTGTTTCTTGCATTGCTAAAACCTTTGAAAATTTCCAGGTTGCCCCGCCTGCTGCCGAGCAAATTATCGGGACGATCGGCATCAGTTTACCAAATGCTTTCAAAATCCTCTATCCGGCGATCGAGGTAACAGAAATTCCCCAATGGATTGAAACTTACCGCTCTTATTATCGCACAGAAGGTGAAAAGCAGCTAGATATATTTTCAGGTACAAAAGAAATCTTGCAGTTGGCAAGCCAATCGGGACTTAGCCTAGGAGTTATCAGCAACAAACACGTTAATTTTGTTAATTCATTTTTGGAAAAATCGCAACTTCACACCTTTTTCGATTTGATCGTAGGAGATAATGGAGAAATTGTTCAGAAACCAAATCCCACTGTATTTTACTCAATTATTAAACCACTTTTTCCGGAATTAGATAACAGTCAATTCTTAGTGGTGGGCGATACAGCAGTTGATTTGCTGTTTGCTAAAAATGCTCAGATAGATTCTTGTTGGGCAGCTTACGGATACGGCGATCCAACTCAATGTCTCGCGCTAAAACCTAACTTTGTAATTAACGAGATTGCAGAACTTGCTGCGATCGTCACAAATTAAGATAGCATTTGTAGGGTGCGCAATGCGCACCTTATTAAGATATAATGAATGTCTGTTAAACTCTAGAGTAAATTGCCCGCGACAATCAAAAATAAACCCAATATATAATATAAACTCATGCAGATCGATACAAACATTCCTAATGAAACTTTATCGCCGACACGAGTAGGCGGCACTGCACCCAATTTAATAGAAGAAGTATTTCGGCTGTACGATCGCGCCCTGGCCGCCACCAGCAACGGTATTGCGATCGCCGACGCCTCGCAGCCAGACAATCCCATAATCTACTGCAACCCAGCCTTCGAGAAGATTACAGGCTACGATCGTAGCGAAATTCTGGGGCGCAACTGCCGCTTCCTGCAAGGCCCGGATACCGATCGCGCTGCGGTCGATCGTATCCGCGTCGCCCTGCGCGAACAGCACGATTGCAAAGTAGTTCTAAAAAACTACCGCAAAGACGGCACTCCCTTCTGGAACGAACTCACCATCTCCCCCGTGCGCGACAGCCGCGGCTGCGTTACCCACTTCATGGGTGTCCAATCTGATATCACCGATCGCAAGCAAGCAGAAGAAGCCCTCAAACAAGCCGAAGCCAAATATCGCAGCATCTTTGAAAACGCCACCGAAGGCATATTTCAAAGAACCCTCGACGGGCGCTACCTCAGCGCCAATCCCGCACTAGCCAGAATGTATGGCTACGACTCCCCCACAGAACTGATCGCAAACTGCTGCACGCAACAACTGTACGTCGATCGCACCCGTCGCGCTGACTTCACCGCCGAAATCAGCCGCATAGGCTTCCTCAAAGAGTTTGAGTCCTGCGTGTACCGCAAAGACGGCAGCACTACCTGGATCTCGGAAAACGTTCGCGAAGTCCGGGATACTAGTGGCAATTTGCTTTACTACGAAGGCACTGCGGCCGAAATCGCCGATCGCAAACTTGCAGAAATTGCCCTGCGCAATCAAGAATACTGGCTGAAAACTGCGATCGACGCCGTACCCGATGCCATCAACCTCACAGACAGCGAGGGACGCTGGCTAATTGCCAACGATTACGCCCTCCAACTTTTGGGATTGGAAACAGCCGACTACTGCGGCAAAACTAATGCCGAACTCGCCGCTACCGCCGATCCCAGAGTTAGAGAAATCTTGTTGAATTGGCAGGAAACAGACGAAATCACCTGGGAAACCGGCACTCTTACCGATCGCCGCCACACCTTCCCCTTACCAGGGGGCGGCAGCAATTTGTTTGAAGTTCGGAAAGTGCCACTGTTCAACCCCGACGGTTCGCGCAAAGGCTTGGTAGTCGTGGGGCGCGACATCACTCAGGAAGTGGAAGCAGAAGCAGCTTTGCGGGAAAGCGAACAGCGGTTTCGGGCAATTTTTGAACGCGCGGCAATCGGCATGGTAGTTGCTACCACCGAAGGTATTGCGATCGCCACTAATCCCGCCTTTCAACTCATGCTGGGTCGATCGGAATCCAAACTGCGCGGTGTCAGCTTCGACGAATACGCGCACCCAGAGGACGCAGAGGTCGATCGCGAGTTGCGCGAACAGTTGGCCGCCGGATCACGATCGGCGTACAAAATTGAGAAGCGCTACCTCCGCCAAGACGGCAGCATCAGGTGGGGACGCCTCAGCGCCTCTGTCATCATTAGCAGTCAGGGAACGCCGCAGTTTATTTTGGGCATGATCGAGGACATTACCGATCGCAAACTTGCCGAGTCAGCCCTCTTGCAAAATGAAGCTAAATGGCGATCGCTAATTCTCAATAGTTCCGACATCATTACCATTCTCGACGAAAACAGTCGCATTATTTACGAAAGCCCTTCTCTAGAAACAGTTTTGGGCTATGAACCTGAGGAAGCCGTCGGTCTGACTATCTTCGATTTCATCCATCCTGATGACATTGCTGCGATCGTTTCGCAGCACGAACAACTGATCGCAAACCCAGCCGATCCCATCCCCCTCGAAGGTCGGTTTCGGCGCGCTGACGGTTCTTGGTGCTTTCTCGAAGCCGTCGGCATCAATTTGCTAGCAGATCCCGCCGTTAGCGGAATTGTCATCAACTCCCGCGACATGACGGCACGCAGACAAGCAGAGTACCGCCTCAGCAAGATTAACGAGTGCTTTTTAGGATTCAGCAGCGACGCCACTGATAACATCCAGCGCCTGACAGCCCTAGCCGGCGAGATTTTGGGCGGAACTTGCGCCGTTTATAGTCGGCTGGATGGCGGAATGCTGCGGGCGATTGCGACTTGGCAAACGCCACCGGACTACCCGCCGATCGAGCGTGCTGAAGGCAGCATCTGTGATGACGCGATCGAGCAAGGAAGCGATCGGGCTGTGGTCATTTCTGACTTACAGAACAGTATTTACGCCCAAACCGATGCCGCCGTCACCCGCTACCAACTGCAAACCTATGTGGGTCAAGCAGTGCGCCAGGGCGATCGTTACGTGGGTTCGATATGTGTTTTCTACACCGATCCGATCGCGATCGCAGCAGCCGACTGCAAACTGGTGGGAATTATTGCCTCCGCGATCGGAGTTGAGGAAGAACGCGCCGTCGCCACCGAGCGCGATCGTCAAAAATCCCAGGAATTGCAAACAGCTTTGCGTGAATTGCAGCAAGCTCAAATGCAGTTAGTGCAAACCGAAAAAATGTCTTCCCTCGGACAGATGCTAGCAGGAATTGCCCACGAAATTAACAACCCCGTCGGCTTTGTCGCGGGCAACCTCTGCCACGTCAGAGGCTACGTTCTCGATTTGTTAGAAATGGTGAAAATCTATCAACAAGAGTACCAAAATCCGCCAGCAAAAATTCAGCAGCAATCCGAGGATATAGACTTAGAATTTTTGGTAGAAGACCTGCCAAAGTTGCTCAATTCGATGCAAATAGGATGCGAGCGAATTGTAGAAATCATTCAAACTTTGCGCAATTTCTCGCGGGCAGACGAAGCAAAAATCAAGCAAGCCGACATTCACGAAGGTTTAGAAAGTACCTTGCTGATGTTGAACAGCAGGCTCAAAGCTAAAGCCAGCCGTCAGGGAATAGAAGTAATTAAAGAATACGGAGAATTGCCAAAAATAGAATGCCACCCCGGACAGTTAAATCAGGTATTTATGAATATCTTGGCAAATGCGATCGACGCCTTAGAAGAAAACAGTAGCAAAGCCGAAAAAACTGCAAATTCTCCCACTCCGACAATTACAATTCGGACAGAGGCGATCGATGGCAAAAGTATTTTCATTCGGATTAAAGACAACGGCCCCGGCATTCCCGAAGATACGATCGTCCGCTTATTTGACCCATTTTTTACCACAAAACCTGTAGGCAAAGGCACTGGTTTAGGCTTATCAATTTCGCATCAAATAGTCGTTGAAAAACACGGTGGCAAATTGCATTGCCTATCCGAACCAGGTCAAGGCACCGAATTTATCATCGAAATTCCAATTCGGCAATTATAGCAGTTCGTAGCCGTAGGGTGCGTCGCCATCGAAAATTTCTTAATAAAAATCGACAATCTCATAGCGACGCACCTATGCTTGCAGGATCGGTGGAAAAAATCTCAATACTTCCTTTGTAGGAAGATTTGAGAGAAATGATACTATTGACATCTCCCCAGCCCTTTCATAGACGGGGATTCATGTATACCATAATTTAAGTCTTACGGGTGCTGACAAATCACCCCTACCAACTCCACTTAGATCAATTCCAAGTATTGTTGCTACTTTCCGACCAATGTTTGCACACCCATTACAGTCTGCATTAATTAGCCACCCATTTGCTGTCCGATATAATCCACGTTTAATTCTGGTTCCAGAAGCTTTCCACCCTTCGGGTTTCGCACCGAATTTAGGCAGTTCGTCAGCATCTAAAAAAGAAGTTTTTGAGGTATAGGATTCTTCAGTTTCTACAAATTTGATTCCATACTGTTCGCACAGTTGAGCAATTCGATCTTTTAATCTACCTGTGGGAATCTGCACAATTTTTTGATTGGTCTTTGTACCCAGATTTATCGAGTCTTTTTGATTCTTGTTCCATCCAAATATAACTGTACCAATCTTGGATGATACACAATGATCGATCACCTTACGAGCAGCTTTATTAACCGCATCCCGCATTGTTCTATTTCTGTTTTCGGTCAAATGAATGTTTTGATTGTCCGTTCCGAGAACTTTATGTAGCGAAAGCTCTACTCGGTATCCTTCCTGTTTTGAAGAATAGTTGTCGGGCATAATAAGTTCCACAATTAATTAACTTTGAGGCGGCGCTGCACAAGAACTCTAAGATTGCTTTCAAGTCCTGGTCTGGACTAATTAGATTTTGCTAGCATCCATACATTTTATTTACCTCCTTGTTTATATTAGCATAGTCTTCTTGATTAAAGATTTAAGTATGCCTACAACACAACCAATACCAAAAAAAATATTGAAGGCGGTTGAAACCGCTGCCGACTTTTCCCCGTGTCTCAAGCCAGGGGCTTCCGTCTCGTTATTCGGTGAAGATAGGTGCGATCGAGGTTTGAATATAGCCGCTGTCACTATAACAACTGCCAAATACCAAATTCTTCGATGGCAAAATTGGAGTTTTGCGCCACCGCACTACCGGGAATCCAGCAAAGATCGCAAAAGCTTACATATTGTCCAGCATAGCGATTAGTTGATTCATTCGATCGCCATTCTCGCCCTACTAACGGCTCTATCTCTCCCTGAGCTAGCAGATTTGCCGATGACGTATGGGCTAGCAACTGACCCTCGGTTAAATTATCGCACGATGCCACATTAATCGCGATCGCACCATTCTCTTCCTGCCATTGCGCTTGTCCATTAAACAAGTCGCTATGGGTTATCTCACATGGATTGCAAACCAACTCTACCATACCCCAACCATAGCCACGCTCACCGCCCATTTGCAGACGTTTACAGGCATCTTTCCATTTGAGATTACAGCCCTCTTTTTCAAACACGTAGCCAATCAGATAAACCTGCTTACCCGTATCTAAGGTGCGAGGTGAAATAAACTCAACTTCATGCAACAATCCCTCATCGGCGGCTTGTTGGGGATACACTAAGGCAGTGCTGGCATAGCTGCTCAGAAAACAGCGGCGAAATAAACTTTCGTTTTGCCAAGAAAAGGCAATTTGATAGTCTGGATGATTGTTTTGAGTCTCTTCTGAATTATTTTTACTCTGTGCGAACTGCTTTGCAGCAGCGCAAGCTATCGCTGGATAAAAGTAAGTATAAGCTAACTGGTTATGAACTTTTTCTCCAAACTCTTCATACTGCTTTGAATTTGTTGCAGGGCCGTTTGTTGCATCACGGGTTAGTCTCATAGTTAGTGCGCCCCAAAACACACGCCCAGTCACATAGGGACGGGTACGCTGCACGTTGCCCGCTTTGCCACAGCCAATGTGCATCGGGGAGCGCAGTTTAAATACCACTCGATAGGCTTTCCACATCACGGATTTGCCTCCTCTTTTGGCTGTTTGGCTGCTTCTCGCGCCTTTGCCCCATAGCGAGCATAAATTAACATTTGTTCTAGTGTTTCTTTGGTCAGTAATAGCCGTTCTAAATTGATTGTCACCTTATCGGTAATGTGTGAAAGGATAATTTGAGGATTATCGCTGCTTGGACTGACCCAGCCAAAGCCCAGGCTTTCCAAAAGCTTTAGCATTTCTTGAACAACTGCTTTACCGTTTTTCTTCTCTTTCGCCAGCAGGTAAAGGAAGCAAGCATAAACACCATTTTCTTGCAGAACACCCAATGCTTTAGTAACGGTATTTTCTACATCGCTCGGTTTCTCATTTTCCGTGTTTTTAATCACTTCTTGGGCGTGTTTGGCTGCTAGTCGATCGAGATTAGTGACTGCGTTACTCATGTTTTTTCTCCTCGTTCAATTTTTCTTCTGATGGTTCTCCTACGATCGCCATCCGCCCAAAACCGCGTGTACCCATACCACCTACTCCCAGCCACTCTATTAGCTTAAATCCAGATTTAACTACGTTTAGTGAATTATGCCAAGAATCTCCTGTTTGCAATTTTTTGGTAACATTAGGGAATGCCTGACGATAATCATCTAAAACCACTTCTGCGGTGAGAAATGCAGCGCGGGGAATGGCTTCGTAGGTGAAAAGCGCCCCTTCTTCCGCTGCACCCGTATCTGGGTTAATTGCCACCGATGTTCGCACTTCCAAGTTGCTATTCACCACTTGACTAAAGAGCGCATCCTTTACCAAAACAATTTTTTCGATCGCCTGCCAACGTTTATCGTCCTTCCACTCATCCGGAGCAGTTATTGTTGCTTGTTGTCCAGAGACTTGAAGCATTAGCCAGCCCAAATTTAGAGCATCCGATCGTTGCCAGTTCAATACAGCAGTATCAATATTATTCCAGTCATTTGGCAAGTTCTCTACCGTGAAATCTGCATCTTCCAATCGTTCTACCGTACTCACCCACACAGGCCCCGCCATTGAATGCACGGGAAACAGAACAATATGAGCATCAAAGATATTCACCACACCAGAATAAATGGTGGCTTTATCGTTGTCGTTTTCATTCTTGGACTTTTTGATATAGCCAAAGGTGTAACAGACGGGATTTTCATCTGGTTTATCAATTTTGTCGTGGCTTTGTCCTGCTGCTTCTGGGGTTTCATATAACTGTGCCGCATACGATCGCGCCGCCCCATGTAAACTGGTTCCAGGAATTTTGGGAATTTTCGTTCCCGGTTCTCGCACGATGCTGTTATCAACCCGTCCCAAACGATAGCCCCCAGTGCCGATATGCACGGGGTCGAGGGTCATAAATAGATAGCGTTGCCGTTTATACGTTGCCATTGTGGTTTTCCCGCTCTTTCAAGATTTCCATGTGTAGTTCTGCCAGGTCAGCTAGTTCACCTCGCACTCCAGCGTCAATGAGTTGTTTTTGCTGGTCTTCAGGAATGCTTTTCCACGGTTGAGTTTTTGGCCATGCAGCACTTGCTAGAGTATCACCAACAAACTGCCGAAATACCGAATCATTCACTGACATTTCATCATCTTGCCAGTGCCACATTTCGCGGTTAGCATCGATGGTATAAATCACTTGATGGCGTTGGGATTTTTCCAGATTTTTCAGAATCTTCCAGAGTTTCTCAAAGCGGTCTAAATCTTCCAGATAGAAGGGGCGTGTTTGGCGGGGACGACGACCGTTTTCGTCGTAGTAAATCTCGAAACGGCGGGCGGTAGTATCGAGGAATTCAAAGTCGAAAGTGGAGGGTGTGAAGTAGATATGGTCGTCCTTTTCTAAATCTCCAGCATGAACTAGCCAGCAGGGTGTTGTTTCACCGGGTCGCTGACTTTTAATCGCCCGCTTCCGTCCACTTACCTTGCTGTCATCGCCATTCGTTTCGACAAAAACATAGGGATACCAAACATCCTTGGTTGTGCCATCACCCATTTTGGCAGGGACGTGCCAAGTAATAGTATGGTTGTCTTTGGTCAGTGTCAGAGCGATGGTTTCATCAAATTGTTTTGTGCCTGTTGCTAGTTCTTGCTTCTCAGTTGGCAATTGTCCGCCGATTGAATGAACCTGCCAAGTTGTCTGACTGTCGGATTTATAGTTCAACATCTGCCGTCCGGCATCCAGTGCCGATTGCAGAGGGGTACGGCGATCGAAATACACAACACCCAGATGCAGAGGTAGACAGTTGCGGACTTTGCCCATTTCGCGATCGTACTTAGTTTTGATGGTTTTGATAATATTCAAAGACTCCAGAGAATTAAGATTGTTTGCTGGAACAAGGGCAATAAAGGTGCTAGGTTCAGTGAGAATTTGAATCACAGGACTGTATTCTGTGGAATTAAATGTAATGACATCATCGTTGATTTCCAATTGACCGCGCAATCTGTTAGAACTTCCATATCCAGTAGGCTCTTCTATCGATACTTGTTGATTGAGTAATTCCCTACGAATAAAATTTGCTGCTCTTTCACTATCTGAGTATAGATTAGTATTTTCATTTCCTCTTGCATCAGAGAATGGGTGCAGTTGTTTAGCAACATAGCGAAGGTTATCTGTTGTAATCAATCTATCATCCCATAGCAAAACACTTAGTTTGACATTTCTGAAAACTAGATCGTAGTTTCCAAAATTGACTAATTTTAGTCGATCGATTTCAGATGCTTTTACTTTAATAGTGAGACGACATTTTACTTTCGATAATTGTGTATCGGGCACATCAGCTATTACTTCTCGCCAGAATTTTTGAGTGGTTTCCCAGACCCGGCGCAAGCGAGCAAATGAGGGATTTTGCCTCATCATTGCTAGGGCTAGAAGAAAAGGCTCTTCAATTCGTTTGTTACCTGAATTGGGATCTTCGCCTAAATCAGTATCAGTAACTTGTAAATCATAAAATGGCTGGAAGTGATTGTGACCTTTGGGTACTCCACGTGAATTTGAGGGAACTAAACCATCTAGCAATGTTTTAGAAACAAATTGTCGTTTGTTGGGGGGTTTCTTGTGCAAAGCATTTTGAATATCATCGAGCAAATTCTGATAGTCAAAATTATGTTTCTTGCTTCCTTTTGGCTCTTGCCATATCTGGGATTGAGGATCAGAAGAAACTATACTATTGAATGCCTCGCCTGTTAGCCAGGATTCTAGTTCAAAGCGTCCAACGATTAGGGCAAGACGACCGTTAGTATCTGCTACTTCATCAATCCAAATTGTTGTGGGTAGGTTTTCTGTCCAAGCTTTAGCACGATTAGTTCGACGATCGCAGCATATGTCACAAACCTTCATGTTCAATGCTTTGTTGCTTGAACCCATTGGTCGCAAATTGCAGACAGGACAAATATCTTGCTTTTGTTTAATATTCCAGTGTGATGCAATCGATTTAGAATTAGCAGTGAGTTTCTCAGGTTGAGAAGTTGCAAATTTTCCAAATTCCAGAGTATTGCGAGTGGGAGGATCGCTTAGTTTTAATGTCCAACGGGCTTCTCCTTTGAACTGAAAGTTAGTAATTCTTTGTAAATAGTTGTCTAATAAACATCCTGATTTTGTTTCCCATTCCAGCAAATCAGGTATATCTGAAACAATAAATACACTACCATTTTCATCCCGATAAACTTCTAATCCTAAAGGATATTTTTCCTCGATAACTCTTTGAACTAAATCTAAAGCTTTACTAATTAAATCTTTGCGTGCCAGCAAGTCACCAATACGAACAGAGTCACCCCAAAATGCAAGACCATCTAAACCAACTTTTAGCAATCGCCAATGATATTTGTCTTTAATGACATCAGTAACAGGCTCTTTCCAGCCAGCCAGTAAATTTTGAGCTAATGCAGCTTTTAGAAACGCAACACTAGCAGAAGTCTGGTCAAATAAAGAAACATCACTCAACGGGCGACGAGTTTCAGCAACTGTTTGACGATAATAGCTCTCTATTTGAGCGATAAAATCTTTCCGAAATCCTTTCCATTCATATTTTGGGACTGCTAATGAATTTTTTAATATTTCAAGATGAGTTTGTAGAAAATTATAAAACTTTTGCCACTCAGCTTGTTTGAGATCGATAGGCTTCCTCTCAGTACCAAATGCAGTTGACAGATAGATTTGACCCACTTGACTTACAGCAAAGCGATTCAAGACTCCTTTTTCAATTCCCGATCCGCGTCCATGTGCATCGTGCGTCAATCTCAATAATCCTTGCACAATTTTTGCAGGTTCTTGATCTCGATGCTTTTCAATAAAATCCAAAAAACTCAAGGAAGTAGCCTGAAACTCAGGAATGCCAATTTGATGCCAAATTCTCCCTGACCATAATGGATCTTTTAATAAGCTCTCTAGTTGAGTAAAACTTAATTTTAAATCTTGTGGAATTTGAATATCAATTCCACAGTTTGGATCGTTCAAAAATTCTTCATGGAACTTACCTAGCATATGCAGCCATGCTGCTATTTCTGCCAAGAGTAGGGCATCGCGTTTATCCGCTAAATCTTGTAAGTTATGAGTCATGGCTGATTTCCTTCGTTTGAGATAGACGTTCTGCTATTTGCTGTACCCGATCGCCCAACTCACTCAACTTATCAAAAGAAACGTCAGTTATAGTTAGTTTTGGCGGCAGTTCTGGTTCTGGAGTAGGTTCTACTTGCGCAGTTTCCGCTAATCTAAGCTGTTCGCTATCCCACCATTTTTTAGCTTTGTCGTAAAGCTGTTTAGCGTTTTTCCCAGACTTTCCTTGCAGGTATTGTTCTTGAGACTTGAAACTACCATCAGGATTTAGAAAATCTAGATCGATTCGTCCAGGTGCAACCAGATAGCGAGGTAAATCGGGTTCTGGTGGTTTTACTTCGGTTTTCGGTTGCTTTAACTCTGGCCAATCGGACCGAATCGCAAAATCTACTTTTCCACTCACTTCTGCAATTCCAAAACCGCTACTGGTTTTTGCTCCAAAACCATAGACTACGAGCATTGCTTCTACACCTTTTGCAACTAATTCTAAATCTTGAGCAACTTGGCTTTCATCAATTTTCCCAAAAGGTACATACAGCAGAACAAAGTCTCCTGTTGCTCCTATGGGAACCGATTCAATCAAAATAGGATTCTTGCCTGTACCTGTTTTGCGATCGTGCGGGTTAATCACTTCCAAACCAATCTTATCAAAAAAGGTTGGATAAAAATAGAGACGACCAGCTTGTCCTTTTTCATCTTCACGAGCATTACCGAATAGTCGAATAATTTGCTCGTTATCTTCTCGATCTACTAATTGCCAAAAAGTTGCTCTTAACGCTCCTTTCCAACTTGTTGAAGCAACCATTAGGGTTTGAAAGACTTTATCTTTTCGCACGGGATTATCAAGTAGGTGAAAAGTGCGATCGTCCTTACTCAAGTAGGGTTTTTGCAACTTGAATGGAACCCGCAACATAAAGCTGAATTGGGGTAATCGATCGAGAGCATCAGAAGAATCAGGGGTAAAATTAAATTGATTCAATAGGTTGCGATCACTTGTTTCATAACGATTTTGCCATTCTGATAAATACTTTCGCTTATCTTTAGCAAACATCGCTTCCTGAAGCCAAGAGTTTTGAGTTGCTGAGTATTCATATTGCATTATGCACCTCCTACAAATTCAAACGCTGCAATCAAAGGCTGGAAAACCTCACGAATATCAGATTCCTGGGCTTTTGCCATTGTTTTCTCAGCGAAAACAGCAGGAGAGGTGGCTGATTTTACAACTGCTGCATAGAGACGTACATAATCTTTTGCTTCAGTTAGATCGTCAATGCCATTAGCGTTAGATCTTAACAAGGCTGGAATTTCTTCCGTAATTTTGGCAATCAGCCTATCTGGTGGAATACTAACTTTTTTAGCCAACTCAATCACCGTATTTTGTCTCAGCGCAAGTTCCAGAACATAATCATCAATAGTGGACTTAATGAAACACTCGTGCCATCGCTTTGTTGCGAGATGAACCGCTAGGCGGAACTTTAAATCTGGCATCATCAATCTATAGACATTGACATGGGTTGAATCTTGTATCATCTGTGGCGTATCAACTTGAACATCAATGGCATTTAAACCTCTCTGCAAGGCATCAGAAATACTTTGGAAAATACTTGTTTGAGTCTCACCCATGTGGGCATCTAGATCGCGTAAGATTATGCAGTAAACTGGCTCTTGTTCCTGTAGAAGCGGGCTAATTCTGTTGATTACTGTAGTATTAAGTTGACCTGTGCCTCTGCAAGATATGTACTGTGCCTGATAACCAGAAAGCTCAGCCACCTTTTTACATACCTTCTCCTCGGTAGAGCCTTCTCCAAAAACAAGAATAGTCATATTTACTTCTCCTGTAGTTGAAATTGAAACGGCGGCACAAAATCTTTCCAAGCACGGGGATCGATGCCAGAATCAAGCCATGTTACTAGAGTTTCTCGCTCGAACCAGGATGATTTTAATTTGCCGTCGAATAAACTTAAATGAAATAGCATTGTTGCTTCAGGATCGAGGTCTTTATTCTCCAGCATTTGGGTGATATAAGCTACCAGTTCTAGATTGTGGGTTGCAATAAAAACTTGAATGGGTTTATCGCGAATAATTTTGACGACCTCAGCGAGAAGCTTGCCCAAAGTTTTCGGATTTTGAAATGATTCTGGTTCTTCCCAAAGCAAAAGTCCTGGTGCGTCGGGAGTTGCCATTTCTGCCATGACAACTAAGGGAGCCAAAAGCTTAAATGCAGCTCTTGCACCATCGCCAAAAGCATCAATAGATAAAGCGGGTTTATCTTTACGAGAAATCCAGCCTTGTAGTTTTTCGGGACTGCCTGAAATGGGGACAAATTGCACGGTAAAAGAGTCGGGATCGAGTTCAAAAATCGCAGAAAAATGCTCGGCAATGCGATACGTCCAGCCCGGTACTTCGTTGAGGACGCGACGATAAAAGGCAATGGGAATATAGCTTTGGACAACGGATGTATCGCAAAAAAGGTATGTTGGGCGGCAGGGGATTGACCTGCGATCGTCCAACTGGCACTTCCTTTGCTATAGTACGTGAGGCTAGGATACCAACAAAATATTGTGCGACTCCCATCAGTAGTAGGGGCGAATGGCCATTCGCCCCTACGTCTTGCCAGATTAGTTTAGCGAGATCCTCATTCTCTTTTGAAGAGTCAAATGCAAACAAGGCAATATTTTCTATTGATAATTTACTTTTGCCGATATCTAATTCAAACTCTTGTAATGGAGATTTTGAATCGGCAACATCTACGATCAAAAATGCCTCTCCTATCCGGCTTAAATTGAGTAAATCGCCTAGATCGCCATGTTTTCCTGCAATAAGTTTGAAAGGATTATTACCCAATAAATCCACCGTTGACAACAGCACAGCATTAGAGCGTTGACCATCATCATCTTCTCTGAGTAAACCCACTTCCCGATCGACTGTACTTGCTAGATAAATAGCTTCCATGACAGCAGACTTACCTGCATTGTTAGCACCGACAAATATATTAAATTGCCTGAATTTATTCATAGAACCGGATTCGATGCCTCGAAATCCTTTGATGTGAATGCTATTAATCATGACTGCGCTCCTGTAGGGTATTCTCTAAAAATCCTTGAACATCTGGAATCGGATGAATCTGCCAAGGATTTGGGCTGGGAAATAGGGTAAGCTTGGCAGCACTATAGTCTGTGGCTTCTAAACCCAGTGCTGTTAGCAAAGTCTGCGGTCTACCTAATTTATCTTGAAATACGCTGACTATCTCGCGCCGAAAGACTCGTCCATTTTTATCTTGGGGTAAATACATCCAGCCTCGAATCTCCCACTCGTCTGTATTTTCTAAGCGATAAGCCCAACTGAAAGCAACTTTACTGCGTAGTCTTTCTTCGTGTCGAATTGTGCCAAACAGCCAGTGGGGTAAGGCTGGGGATGACCATTGATGATGATAACGGAGGTAGTTTTTTAGGGCAGGAGTGGTGGGAATCATCCCATTTTGAGCTAATTTTTCTAACTCTGCCCAACTATTACGATTTCCTCGCAGTTCTCTGATGCCGGGGACGGTGTACCACCATGTTGAATTTCTGGGGGTGAAACGGAGTTTAAAAAAAGTGAATGTTCGTAAGTCTGGAAATTCCTCAAGGGGTTGCCGCTCTCTCTCTTCATAAAAGAAAAAAGGCAATTTGCTTTCTGGTGGATTTTCAACCTTTATAATACGAAAAATGCCATAACCTAGTTGTGGGCGTGCGCCAAGATTACCATAAGTTTCCATGAAACATAGTAGGTTATAAAGCTTGGCTAAAGTTTCTGGATCGCCATTTACAGTAATCTTAAATTCACCCAACCAACCAGGATTGAGATACCAGCCGCGAGTACGTCCCTCTGGTTTGATGCTGAGAGAAACGCTGGGCTGCCATGATTCATTATCTACGCTTACACTGAGGCGAAATTTGCGCTTCCAGCCTGTTGCACCGAAAATCTGGGAGACATCGCACAATCCGGCATCACGAAGGCGCTGACGCTCATCTGTAGTTTGTGACTTTTGGTATTTCTCTGCATCAAAGCCACTGCGATCGTCAGATGTTGGATCTTTTACCTGACCCCCCATGCCTCGCACCAATACTTCCATCCACCAGCGCAGGCTGCCGAGGATTCCTGTTTCGTGAATTCGATCGACCTTACCAGTCTCAACGCCACCCGTCCAGAGAGGAGTCAATGTCTTGATTTTTACTTCCATTGTCCTAGCGCAAAAATATTCCATTAAAAATGATGACCCTTTCTCTGCCGAGGTGCCAACGTCGAAATCGATTAGAGTAATTCTGGTATAGAGATGTCTGTGGCTAATTATATCAAATCCCGTAACTATAGAATTATTTATCTGTAGGGCGATCGTGAGAGCTTGCTGAATGCTCAATAATAAAGTTTGTAGTTGGGGGTGAAAATCGCAACGTGAGAACACATTCGATTTTGCACATCCAAGGTTTCAACCGCCGAGTTTGATCGGGGATATCTAACCCGGATTTAGTATTAACTGCATCCGCTGTAAAGTTTGTAGTTGCACGTTGACTCGCCTGCTGGTGCTCAAGCACAACTACAAACCTCAGAATTTACTCTTTGGTATCCGCAACTAAAAACTAAACTGCGTCCGCAGATTCCCCACAAAAATAGTCGGGTTATTATCAAAATTATTGGCATTACCAATCATATAAAATGCCGGGACGATCGAAACATGATCGGTAATCGGCAAATAATAGGTTGCCTCAATTTCGTACTGCTTGCCACCATTTCCCCCGCCAGAAACCAGAAACCTCCGACCGCCAGTAATGTCAAACGGTACTACAAATGACACCGTAAACAAAGCTCCTTTTTTGATTAAATCGGGAAAAGCAACTCCTAACTGATAAGATTGAGTTTTAACCTTGCCGTCAGGTCGATTTGTCCGCGGAAATATATTGGTTTCACCGTAGCCGTAGCGGCCGAAAAGACCGAAACGACGGGTAACTGACCAATCGAAATTGAAACCAAAAGTATTCGCAGTCGCATCACCAACCGCGCCACCGAAACCATCATCTGCCAAACCATTAATCGGCTTGCCATTAGGTGCTCCAATTAGTCCATCAATTTGTTGAATGTTGGAACGGCTGTATAGAAACCGCAAATTCGCCCGATCGCTCGGACTAAATGTTAGTTCAGCCGTAGTCGTATTCGTCCCACCAAACAAACCTTGAGACGGATTAGAAGCTGAATTAAACACCGAAGTCGGCAAAAATTCCATACTCTCGCCTAAATAGCCTACACTCAGTTTTAATCGACGGCTGATATCCCACAAAGCCAAAGCACCAGCACCGCGTTTGGTAGCAGTTAACAAAGGGCTGTTATTAGAATTAAAGCTGCTCGCACCATTGACAAAAAAGTTAAAGTTATTGTTGTCAAAGTAGCGGTAGAAATTAATCCTCGGTCCGACTACTAATTGCAATCTGTCACTAACCGGGAACCGATAAGAAAGTTCTCGCAGGATGACTTCATTAGCATTTCCCCCAGCAGTTTGATCGAGAAAAGGAGTGCCAAATGTATTGAACAAACCGGCAGAAGTAAACTGATTGGCAGGTGAATTGCCGTTACCTACAGCTAGTTGTGTAATCAATTGGTCTTTGCCTGTAAAAGAAGTAGTGAGAGTCAACCAAACTAATTGGCTGAAAGTAATTTCTGGGTCGTCAACTCTCTGAACAATCGGTCTGTTGGTAACTGGATCACGTCCGGCAGCCCGATCGAGCGGAGCAACATTTCTCGTCGCTTCAACCCTCACTCGATCGCCTGCAAAAGCTCCCGTCAGGTTAAACCAAGCAAATCCATTGAGTTTAGTCGTAGTAGAAAACTGGTTGGCTTCCAATTCAGCAGTTCGAGCTTCCAAAGCATCGACTCGTCCCCGCAATGTCGCTAATTCTGCCGCAAATTCTTCTTGCAACTTTTGCAAAGCTGCTAAGTCTTCTCTGCTGACAAAATTATCTTTTCCTACCCCAATTTGTTTAGTAATTTGGTCTAAGCAAGCGTTTAATCCAGCCGCGAATTCGTAGCGAGTCATTGCCCGGTTGCCACGGAATGTACCGTCGGGATATCCCGCAATACAGCCGTATCTTTCTACCAGCGATTGCAAGGCACCAAAAGCCCAATCCGTAGGCCGCACGTCGGATAGTTGGGAAACAGAAGTGACCTGTGCTGCGTCTTCTTGTATGCTGAGGTCATCAGCGGTGCCGGTCTCGCTGCTGATATCAGCAATTTTGCTGGCTTCAGCAACATTTTGAGACTGAGGAGAGTTTGCAATTTCTAACTCCTGTGGGGGCAATTCGCGAATTGCCTCCGTTATTTTTGGGGCTGTTGTTGCGATCGCCTCTACTTTATCTGTTTCGGGTAAAGCGCGATCGACTGTTGCTGTATCTGTTTCGGGTAAAGCGCGATCGACTGTTGCTGTATCTGTTTCGGGTAAAGCGCGATCGACTACTGGGTCAACTTCTGGGGCAGTCGGGGGTAGCTGCGGTGCGCTAACATCAATTGCTGCCAGCGTTTCGTCTGAGTTACTCGCAGGGACGGCACTACTTTCTCGCGTAACTTCTGGAGTTGAGGTATCCTGAATTTGAGCCATTGCTGCGATCGACCCCAAAGGCATCGCTGCACCAGAAATCAAGAAGGATAGCCAAAAACCTCTAACGGAGGTTGAATTCTTCACCATAACACTCACACCACTTATTGACAATTGAATGTGGCAAACGTTAACAGATCAGCTTGCCTATAAATGTAATTTTGAGCACCAAATCTTATAAAAAGCTAAAATTGTCTTAGGGAAGCAAGCAATGCCCAATGCCCAATGCCCAATGTCCAATGCTCAATGCCCCATCCGATTTTGGATCGCCGATTTTAGATGAAATTTGCTAATCAATTCTAAAATCTAAAATCTAAAATTGCCTAATTTCCCAATTCCCAATTGCCAGAATGAATTTTTTATTAGTTATAGATTTAGACAACACGCTCGTGGGAGATGATGAAGCAACTTTAGCTTTCAACCAACACTTGCAATCAAAGCGATCGCAAATTTGTCTAATTTACGCTACGGGGCGTTCTCACAATTCAACTTGCGAATTAATTGCCCAAAAACAACTGCTAACACCTGATTATTTAATTGCAGGTGCTGGGAGCGAGATTTACAAAGATGACAAGCTCGATTTAGATTGGGCGGAATATCTTTCTCAAAACTGGGATAAAATTGCGATCGCCTCTTTAGCTCAACAGTTTCCTCAGCTAAAACCCCAATCTCCAAAGGAACAAAATCCTTGGAAGTTAAGTTTTTGTCTGGAATTAGCACCCACAGCATCGTCTGTACTCAATGATTTGCAAGAAAAATTAGCTGAATCTGGGCTAGCAGCTCAAATCATTTTTAGCAGCAATCGAGATGTAGATATTTTACCGCAAACTAGCAATAAAGGCAATGCCCTTACTTATTTGCAAAAGCGCCTGCAAATTCCACCTGATGCAACATTAGTGTGCGGCGATTCTGGCAATGACATCAGTATGTTTGAACAAGACGCACGGGGAGTAATAGTCGCCAATGCTTTATCAGAACTATTGGAATAGCATCGTGAATATGGCAATAACAATCATTATTTAGCTCGCTCTTCTTGCGCTTGGGGAATCATCGAAGGAATGGCATATTTTTGGGAGTTTGACATTCCCTAAAATTGAACTCGCGGGATTATAATCGCAGTGACGCACCATACAACGGGCGGGTTTGATGAAGGTAGATAACGTCGGGTGCGTCGCGATCGACAATCTACTTGCCTACGCTGGAAAATATCGCAGCGACGCACCATACAACAGGCGGGTTCACTGTCCACTGTCCACTGTCCACTGTCCACTGCTATAGCTTCTAGCCCGTTCCTGAGAATTCCACAAGAAGATGGAGATTGCGATACCATCGGCGTGTAATCAGCAACACACAGCCACATGGAACAAGATACCCTACCCGTAGAGGTGATTCTCTCTCACCCCCGCCAATCCTTGGGCAATATTCGGCTCGATTGGACGCCACAGCCGGGGAACTACCTAGATTTAGAGGGAAAAACCTACGCTGTTTTAGAACGCCATCACCGCTATCAACTCAAATCGGGCCGCTACCGACTGCAAAAAATTGCCCTGTACGTGCAGTCGGCTGCTCCCCCGACGGAAAGAACTTTGATGGGAGGCATCTGGATTCTCGGAGATGCCAGTTGTCGCTTTAACGCTCGATCGGAAATTATACGTTGTGCAGTCAATCCACATGGGCCGTGTCATCGCTGTCCCTGCTTCGTAAAACTTACCCAAACTTAGCTAAAGCCGTCTTTAATTACAATTTGGTATTTACTTCCTGCGCTATTGAGTGGTCGGCCATCCCAAGGTAAGCAGGCTATCCCCCTCAAGCCGAGGGTTCCCAATTTAAAATATTTAAACTGGCGTTCAAATCGCGGTCTATCGATAAGCCGCAAACAG
>JAAUPI010000095.1 GCA_012035135.1 Microcoleus sp. CSU_2_2 | reverse complement strand
TCATTGGGTGTTAGGTTTGTAGGGTGTCCACACTGTCTTCATCAGCACGATCGCGACATCAACGCTGCGGTAAATATAAAAAATGAAGGTTTGCGACTTTTGGTGTTAGGAACTAGCACTTCTGCCCAAGGAGGGGATGTAAGACCAAAGACTTCTGGACGTAAAAAATCCACGCCTGTTCGAGGCAATCCCCAATGAATTGGGAAGCCTACACTCACCCGTTAGGGGAGTGTAGGTAGTTCACTTACTACTTAAAAGTTGTTAATAATCACAGGCTGGGTTTGCCGCGTCGGAGGAGAAACAGGCGCTCCGGTAGGATAAGGTTGCGGATAAATTGGCTGTTGGGGAGTTGGGTATTGAGGCAAAATATTGGGCTGTCCGGGATATTGAGGTGCAGCATTTGGGTCAAAAGTTTCAGGAGAACTCGCTCCTTGGGGAAATTGCTGTTGATTTTGTGGTAGAGTTTGAGGCTGAGAGGGAATTCCCAATATGCCTTCGACAGCGCGGCGAAGTATTGGTCTCAGAGGAATTGCTAAAGTCATTTCAGCGGTGAGGGCGATCGCCACAACAGACAGCGTTCCTACAATAGCTAGTTTGCCGAATCCTTTTTGCAGTTGGTTTTTAGTAATCATTTTTGCTTTTCCTTGTCAATAGTTTGGGTGGATATTTCTGAGAGTGAGAGTTGCGATCGCACGCCGTACAAAAAGTACGATCGCCCAACTCTACCTAAACAAAATTAGTCAATAGATAGATGCCAAAATTAACTAAGGCATCGGGCGAGAATTCGGCGCATTGCCATTAACATAAGCGCTGGGGACCCAGAGATTTGTCCCGGCAATTTTGTACCAGCGAGCATCAGGATTTCCTAACTGCAAATCGTTAACTGTTTCGCCGTAAGTCCAGCCATCAAAATTCAAATTTTGGCGGAAACGTACTCCTTGATTGCTGCGATCGCCCAACCGAGGACTGTTGCGCAAAGTAATGCCGTTAGAAGACATTACCCAAGCCGAAAAATTAGCTTGACGGAAACCATTTTGCTGCTGAATCGGCTGCTGCTGAACTTGTTGTTGCTGTCCGGAATTCGAGTTATTTCCACGCACCCAAAACGAGACATCGGGGCGGCCGTTAACAGAGGTTTCAAATCGAGTAACGTTGACATTGTTGCAGCCAGCTTCTCCAAATAAGCCCCTGTTGCCCTGGTTAGTGCCACGAACGCCGATCGTGCCATTCCCATTAACATTTTCTACTACTCCAATATGTCCGTGAGTGCGGTTAGTTCCGGGGAATGAAGGCTGCATAACTACAACAGCACCCGGTTGAGGACTGCCAACTTGAGTAAAGCGATTGCGGGCTAAAACCGATCCGTAGTCTTTGGCACTCCAAACATATGGTTGTTGCAGTTGAAATCGGTTGTTGACGTAAATAGGACACTGGCAAAACTGTGCTGCTACCGCTGGTTTGATGTTTGATAAAGTAGTAGTTGCGAAAGTGCTGGCGGAGGCAATAGCGCCTAACAAAGCTAGAGAAATTTTGGAGGAAGAAGTAAATAATTTCATGATTGATTGCTCGCTTGTTTCGGTGTGTTTGTTTAACTGTTGATAGCTTCCCAAAACTGCCAAAAGATTTCGCGGGGAGAAAAGGAAGTTAAATAAGGAGTTAAGGATTTGGAGAAATATTTTTGTAAAGTGACGTTCGGAGAAGGTTTCAGGCGTTATAAAATTTAGGGAAGGTAGTTTGTTAACTCCCTTAAGTGCCGGATGGACGGGCGGGACGCCCATCCCACAAGAGTTTTGGCATGGGATGGAGGGGGGAGACGCCCATCCCACAAAAGATTAACGCTTCGGCAGTGTAGGGATGAAGCTTCGAGGGAACAATCGATCGATCAAACCCGATGTTTGATGTCCAAATGCTTCATCCTGCCCAGCAGCAGCGATTTAAAAGATGTCAAATTAGTTCTATAAAATCTAAAATTAAACATAAAAATGAACTCAACCAAGGCCAAGCGCGATCGCGGTAGAATACTTACTGACAAGGATGGAAAAAAATCTGGGACGCAATTTACCTTAAATTTGACGATCGTCCCAGCTTGCAAAACATCACCGAGTTTACCGATCCGGGACTCAATCGAGATTCTCCATTTTTTATCTCTCTTGATACTGTTTCTAATATATTGAACCGCAGGGCTCCGGCTGATAACAGCAAGATCGAGGCTTTGTTTAAGGCTTTTGGATTGCAGTTGGAGGCGGAATATCTCGCTTCGCCTGCGGAGATTTTGAAGGGGCAAAAAGCAGCACCAAATCCTCAAATCCGTCAAAATCGTAGCGAATTGCCTGATGTTGCGGGTTTTTGTGGCCGCACGGAAGAACTGAGATTATTGAAGCAGTGGATTGCGAGCGATCGATGTCGTTTAGTCGCAATATTTGGGATGGGAGGAATTGGTAAAACAGCCCTTGCCGCGCAATTAGCCTCGCAAATTCAGAACGATTTTCAATTCGTCATCTGGCGGAGTTTTTCTAATGCGCCATCTTGCCAAAATTTGGCGATCGAATTAATTAAATTTATCTGCGACAGTCAAAGCAAAGAATTGCCGAACAACCTCGGCGACGGCATTTCGCGGCTGATAGAATATTTGCAGGCGCACCGCTGTTTAATCGTGTTTGACGGTGTGGAAGCAATTTTAGATTCGGGCGGCTTGGCTGGACAATATCGATCGGGCTATCTTGATTACGAACGACTGTTCAAGCAAATAGCAGAATCAAACCATCAAAGCTGTTTGTTGCTTACCTGTTCC
Source organism: Microcoleus sp. CSU_2_2 (assembly GCA_012035135.1). Classification (GTDB taxonomy): domain Bacteria; phylum Cyanobacteriota; class Cyanobacteriia; order Cyanobacteriales; family Microcoleaceae; genus Microcoleus. The sequence continues at coordinate 16,528 of JAAUPI010000095.1, read as the reverse complement.
GAAAAATCCAGAGATATTGCTTTATTGGAAGGTCAAACTCGTCCGGTACGTTCTTATAAACTGACTGGATTAGAAAATAAGGCAGCGCGGGAAATTCTCACAGAAAGAGGCTTGATTAAAGAAAGAGAATGGGATGAATTAATTGAATGCTACGGCAGTCATCCTTTGGCGCTCAAGATAGTTTCGGCAATGATTTTAGAGCTTTTTGATGGAAAAGCTTCTGAATTTATCAGACAAAATACGGTATTTATGGGTCAAATAAACCCCATTTTATACCAGCAATTTCAGCGGTTGTCGGATTTAGAAACTGAGGTAATACGGCAACTAGCAACTGCGGGTAAACCGATGACGATCGCCCAATTGCGCGAGATACTTTCCGTAACAGCTTCGACCTCGAAGTTGATGGAAGCGCTGGAATCTTTGGGATGGCGATCGCTCATTGAAAAAATTACAGAAAGTGGCAAAGTTGCTTTTACTCTTCAGCCTGTAGTTAGGAAATACGCGCTCGATCGATAGATATTTGCTACTGAGGATCGCGATCGCAGATACAGCTTTTTTCAAGTATGTGAGGTACACAAAAAAGTTAAGGACACGGCAGTGCCGTGTCCCTACGGGGTGTTGAATGTACCTCATAAATCTGCAATCTGCTGTATTGATATAGGGGCGGGTTTTACCCAAAATATTTGCAGTAACGAAAAGGATAAATAAACCAGGTTTATTCAATAAACCTGGTTTTTGACAGACTCTAAGCCGCTACTTTTTCCCTTACCAAACTTACAAAATTTGACAGCATTTGCAATCCCGTACTCGAAGACTTTTCCGGATGAAATTGCACGGCCATCAGATTGTCTTTAGCTATCGCCGCCGTCACCGTCTGACTTCCATGCGTCACCACCGCAGCTTTCACGGTTGCATCAACGGGATCGACATAATAAGAATGCACTAAATAAACCCAAGGTTGAGATGAGATATTTTGCCACAATGGCAAATTGGGCTGAGTGAATTCTAATTGATTCCATCCCATGTGCGGAATAGTTAACCCCGGTTCCGATCGAAACCTGCGCACTTTTCCCGGAATAATTCCCAATCCCGGTTCTGTACCTTCTTCGGAACTATCAAACAACATTTGCAAACCCAAACAAATTCCTAAAAAAGGCTTTCCAGAAGCGATCGCACTTTTTATTGGTTCTATCAAATTGCGCGATCGTAAATGCTGCACCGCCGGGTCAAACGAACCTACTCCCGGCAAAACTACCGCATCAGCCTGCTCGATTATAGCAGGAGAATCTGTAATTTTTGGCACTGCACCGACATTTTCCAAGCCTTTACAGACCGAGTGCAGATTGCCCATGTCATAGTCTACTACTGCAATGACCGACATTGACTTACTTGCCTTATATTATCAATATCGTTATTATTGCATACAATTAGTCAGTTGTTATTGGTTATTAGTTATTGGTTATTGTGTTATTGGTTGCTACCAATGCCCAATCCCCCATGCCCCATGCCCAATTCCCAATCATTTATGAGTCCCAAAATCTTATTAACATCATTTGACACTTGGCAGCCCGACCAAAATTCTAACTCTTCCGACGATTTATTAGCAAAAGTTTCAGAAATAACATCTCTGCCTTATTCGCTCTCTTTTTTGCGAAAATTGCCCGTCGATTATGAACTAGCTCCGATTTGGGTAATCGCCCAAATCAACCAATTCCAACCAGACATTATTATCTGCTGCGGTATGGCTAAAAGTAGAGAAAAATTAACCGTAGAATCTGGCGCTGGCTGGGAACACGACATTCTCAAAACAGCAGTTAATCTCGAACAGCTAGTTACTGATTTACCAATCACTGAAATCAGTCATGATGCGGGGAAATTTGTTTGCGAAGCTCTTTATTATAGAGTATTAAAGCATATTTACGAATCGCAAATTGCTACTCAATGTATTTTTGTACACGTCCCAGTGTTAAATGCCGACAATATTGACAACATTGTCGGCGATTTTTTATTACTCACACGCCGCCTATCACTCTCCTACCAATGACTAGACTTATTGTAAAAGTATAATAAGTTTGTAGTGAGGACTTTAGTCCTTGCTAATGACTTAGCAAAGAAATGACCGAAGTCCTTTCTACAAAAAGGTCGATCGAGACTTATTAACGATTGGCACGCCAATCTATCCAAAATGGGTTAAGAACCGGAAAGCATCGAGTATGTGACTCGCGCAAACGTAAGGCGAAGTATTGTAAAAAGCTGGCCAAGCCGCTGCTTTATCTTCGTCGTATCTACCAGCTCTTTCTGGGTGTTTTCCTTGCCAATTTAGGCGTACTGCGTGCCCCACTAATACATCTAGAACTATGTATTCTTCTATTTGCAATTCTGGGTTTCGCTGGGCGATCGCAGATAATTCCATGAGTGCTTCAATATTGACTTGTCGGTATTCCGGTGCAACAATTTTATTCAGTAAATGCTCGATTTGTAGCGCAAAATTCTTTTCCCCAGGCGTCATTTCTGATAAAATTAGCTCGCTGTCTAACCGATTACGTCGCTCTAGTTTATCGCCCACGATCAAGCCTTTGCAGTGTCGCAGCAATTCCCAGACATTCGGATAAAAATCCTTAGGCACGCGATTAACTGCACCTTCCATTTGTCGCTTCCGGCGCCACCCTCCCGCTGGCATTTGCGGTTCTTCTAAAACTGGCGAGACTACCCATTCTATTTCTTTTTCCGGCTGTTTGACGCGCAGAGATTCTTGCTGTTTGAGGATTTGATTCATTTCCTCGTATTCTGTCAAAACTTGGCGCAAACGATTTTTGATCTCAGAAGGACTTAACTGCATTAAATGTTCGTAAGCTTCGTTCTGCGTCACTCCCAATTCATGGGCTAATTCACTAGTTAACAACAGAATAAAATAGCTAACTCGCAGCGTCAGCAAGCCTTTAAATAGCTGAGGTTCTGCTTTAATTAAAACGCTGAGGTAGATCAGAATTTCTTGGGTGAGGACTCGATCGCGAACGTCTTCTCCGCAGAATTCGCGAATTTTGTCCATCACTTCTATGTATGAACCAGGGCGGGAAATTATGGAATCTTCGCTGTAAGCTTTTCCCACAGCAATCTGTTTTTGTCGCACCAAAATATCCGTCACCGAATCAGACAAGCTGATATCAACTTTGTCTAACAAACCCGCTGCATGGCGGATCACAGCCCATTGAATTTTTGATTGCAAGCCTTCTCCAGCTTTAGTATAAACTTCATTGAGCAAATCCGACACTTTAACTGTTTCTCCCCAACCTCCAAATCCCGTATCAAAATTCAGTCCTTTCAGACGAATTAGTGTGTGCAGCAACTCAATTTGTTCGTACAAGTTTTCTGAACCACGCAGGCTAGTTAGTAATAATTTAGTATTCGTTTCACACTCCAGCTTAAATTCTTGAGTATGACCCAAAGGCCAAGTTTTCTCAGGATTGTAAGTTAGATAGTTCCGTGCTTCAAAAGCACCTGTCACCGGAGATTCAGTGAAGTCAAATTCATGCAGAAAATCTATTTTCTCCGTACCTGCTGTCAGCATTAACTGATTGAGATTTCCAAGTTTTACTGGCGTATGATTGCAGTGTCCATCGCGCAGTTCCTTCATCAATTCTAACAAAGCTTCGCGCCCTGTTTCCAGCATAGCATGAGTTAGCATCAGCGTTACGGTAGGTCGTCCCAATTGATACCAGTGGCGGTGAATGTGAGCTAATTCACTCTTGATTTTAGATACTAAAAATGGTAATCTAAAGTTAGATAAAATTCTTCTCTGTCCAAGAAGGAGGGGAGAAATACGATCGCCTCTCCGCGAATATTAAACACTCTTGAAGTTGTTAAACTCCTCAATCGGCGCACGGGACGGCCTGTTAAACCTAATTGGTCATTGCGTCCGATTTGAGCGTACACAGCCGATAATTCCTTGGTTTGACGAACTTGAATTGGTGCTACTTGTTTTGGTGTTTGGGCCGCAATTCCGTTAGTAGCTAATTCTGCTTGCAAATCTTCGTCTTCAGCTAACAGTGCAATTTGCACTAAAGGTTTTTTATACCGCCCAACTGATAGGTGGCGTCCCAGCGGATCTATATCGCCAGTTGCGATTAATCCTTCGTTTAGCAGTTGACCGAGAAAATACAAACTTTGCGCCCAAACTAGGGGTATATTTTCATTTGGCAAACGCTTCTGGCTGCGGGGATTTGATTTTTCGGCGTTGATATTTTCGGGTGTTACATAATATAATTCAGGTAGAAGTTGCCGACCATTTAGCTCGACAGCAAGAGCTTCCAAACGCTGCTGATAATATTGTATTTGTTCTTGATTTTCTTGAAATATGCCATCTAATAATAAATAGGTAAAAAATAAGGGCCACTCGCATTCAATGTGCTCGAACTGCTTCAATTCTGTGGGTTCGTAGTGCAGTCGATCGGCATTTTCTAAAACTGTTTGATGCCCGTCCCGCAGAAACCGCTTGCAGCCGTAGTTGCCTTGCAATTTGTCAATAATTTTATTTCTAGTTCGTTCTACTAATGCTTTGTCTTCAACAGCAAAAGCCGGAAAACTAATAACGCTTAATAAAGCCGCGTCTACTTCTTTGGAACTAGATTCGCGAGGTAAAAGCGATTCTAGAGTGATGCGACTTCTGGCAATTTCGTCTGGCAAAACGTGAATTACAGAGGCTTGAGAACCGTTAACTCCGAACAAATCTAATCCATTAATTGCTTCCAGCGCTGCTTTTGCCATCCCAACGGAACTGGCATTTAATTCAGCATTACCGCGATTAATTTTATGACCTCTTTCCCAAATGCCGTAATCTGGCGTGCGATAGGCTCTACCAATATAGTAGACTAAGTTTTGCACAAAATTAACTTCGTCGATCGTAAAAATTACGTGCAATCCCGAAGCTGTCATTTGAGCAAGAATTAACAGAAATATAGATGTAGCGTCTAACTGTAAGTGTCCCCATTGGTCATCGCCTACAACAATACTTCCAGTCTGAGTATTATATTTGGCGTGTAAGGCATCTAAGGGCAATTGAGTATTTTTAAAACTTTCTACTTTGTTGGCTTGCTGCATCATCGCAAACATCAAGCCACGCATTAATTTAACCGTGCTGTGTTCGAGTTCAAACGTGCGGCCCCGATCGCCATCTATTTTGCGATAAGCTAAACCCAAACCCCAAACTGCGAGAATGCTGTAAACGTTGTCCCGCACCCAAGCATCGGTGTAGTCGCCGTGAGCGTTAACGGCTGTACTCGCTGGCAGCAAACCCGTAATAGGGTTCTGACGCTTGAGAATGACGTTTTTGATTTGCTGGTAGTAATAATCTAACCTGATTTGTCGCTCTTGGGTTGCGATCGGCATTTCGTTTTCCTTGGTTTTCCTGATGCGAGCAGAATTGCGGTGAATAGATTTTTAAATATATCAGAGATTCTATCATTTCTCAAGTTCTGCAAATAAAACAAGGTGATTGCCATGTCTAGTCGCAACAACAATAACAACAGCGTTCCTTTTGTAAAAATCGTCTACTCTACAGTGAAAATAAATGGTAAAATTGAGTTAGTACCGATGGAATGGTACGCCGACGGTTCTGTTAAGAAGTGCGAATAGTTTATGAGTCGTTAGCCAGAGCGAAGGATTTGGAAAATGTGAGATAAATGCGATCGCCCTGACATTTTGCAGCATTTGCAATAATTCTTTTAGGGCGGGCAAGATGCCCACCCCACAATAAATCTTACTCTTTGTGGAACAGGCATCTTGCCTGTGCGACTCACAATAAGTTTGATTCTTTGTGGAACAGGCAAGATGCTGGTTCTTGAGAATAGTGTAAGCATCACTCATAGTTTAATTGTTGGATAGTTAGACAAACCTTCGCATTCAGTGTCAATATAAGCTAATTTAAATAACTAGGTGTGTAGGAACCTCAAATAAAAAACATGGATCGATCGCAATTTTCAGTGTTGGGACTACCAGTTCACATATTAGATGATTACGCAGGTTGGCTGATGCAGCGCCTCCATCAAGGATTCGGCAGTCATGTCGTGACTTTGAATGCTGAAATGGCGATGCAAGCCGAACAAAATCCGGTTTTAGCAGATGTAATTCGGAAAGCAGAACTCGTGATTCCCGATGGTTCGGGAGTGGTGCTGTACTTGCGGTTGCGCGGCCAATCGGCACAGCGGTTTCCGGGGATAGAATTAGCAGAATCGCTATTACAAGCAGCCGGAAAATTGCCTAATTCCGAATCAATATTTTTCTTTGGAGGTTCCCCCGGAGTTGCGGGCGCGGCAGCAGAAACTTGGCAGCAACGAGTTAAGGGATTGTCGATTGTTTCTCAGCATGGCTATCTCTCACCGGATGAACAAAAAGACTTGCATCAAATCCTCAAAGAAAAGCAACCAAAACTAATTTTTGTGGGCTTGGGAGTGCCACGCCAAGAGTTGTGGATTGCCGAACATCGACACCTTTGTCCTGATTCGATTTGGGTGGGAGTTGGCGGCAGTTTCGATATTTGGGCAGGAACAAAAGACCGGGCGCCCGCTTGGTTTTGCGACAATCATTTAGAATGGTTGTATCGGCTTTATCAAGAACCTTGGCGGTGGCGCCGGATGTTAGCTTTGCCACAATTTGCATTGAAGGCTTTGGGGGATTTTCGAGCTTAAAAGTTCCCAATTGAGGCGGGTTTACAGGATTTATGGCTGATATTGCCGATCGCACCTGAACCCGTCTCTACAATAATTATGGTTAATTTATCTGACACGATCCAGCATATTCCACTGTTATGAAGTACACTCGCCTATCGATTAATCCTCGCAGGACACGGCACTGCCGTGTCCCTACCTCTGCTCGATATGTACTTCTATTACCTGGAATTTGCTGTAATTATACCAGTTAGAAAAAATATTGCTACAACAAAAATGTTGGGTCTGTTTCGTCTACCTAATGTGTAAGGTGCGTCGCTACGATATTGTCGATTTAATTTAGGGATTGTTGGTGGCGACGCACCCTACAAATACTGTTGAGTGCTTTGGGAAAATGGTATTACGAGTAGTTTGATGGGTCGATCGCCTTTGCCCGATTAATCGCTACCAACGTCTGATAAATCATAGCCGAAATCTCGGCGCGGGTAATATCTCGCTGTGGCGAAAGCCGATCGCGCGCCGGATAATTAACTACAATCTTTAAAGCTGTTGCTGTTGCCGCCGCACTCACAGCAAAATTAGGAATTTGAGTGCGATCGCTGTAAACTTTTAGAGAATCAGGATTTCCGCCCTTAAGTTGCAAACCATTAACCAAAGATACGATCGCCTCAGCTTTAGTCAAGTTCTGGTTGGGGCCGAACTTCAACCCCGGAAACCCACTCAAAAATCCTGCCCGATTTGCCCGTTCGATCGCACTTCTCGCCCAAAAACTAGCAGAAACATCGATAAAATTTGTAGCAGCTACCTTCGGAATCGGACTAAATGCACTCACCAACAACGCCGCATATTGAGCGCGATTTAAACTATTATCCGGCGCGAAAGAACCGTCAGGAAAACCGCTAATTATATTCGCCGCAGCCAATGCTTCAATAAACTTCTCCGCCCAATGTCCATAAATATCGCTGAACCTGGAACCGCCGATATTCGGATTACCCCCGCCCTTTCTCACCGCAGCTTGTACAGCTTTCAAAGCATTCACTTTTCCGTAACCAAACCAATCGCAGCGACGGCTGTTAGGATCGTAGTTTCCCATGCGATTTCCCAACTGCGGATCGGGATCGGCATCGATAATTTTGTCGGCAGTTTCTTCAAGAATTTTACGCACTTCCCGCGCTGTCAAACGCGGGTTAGCTGAAAGTATCAACCCTGCCACTCCAGCCACCACCGGAGTAGCGCTAGAAGTACCGCCAAAATTATTAGTATAGTCTCCCGATTCGTAGCCCGGAACTCCGATGCGATCGGCAGTAAATATGCCCAAACCAGGTAAACTCTGTGTCACCTCCGGTGGTGTGCTCAAATATCCAGTTTCTTGCAGCCAAGTTCCCGGCGGGGCGTTATTGCTGGGGGCGCAAACCGAGATACTGCTGCCCCAATTGCTGTATGCTGCTTTTTTGTTCAGGGAAGTCGAAGCGCTGACGGCGATTACGTCTGGATGGACGGCGAATCCGCTTAACCATCTAGTTTGACCGCTGAGGACGTTGTTGGGCCAGCCTTTTTCGTTAATCGTGCCGTTGACGGGGCGGTTGGCATTGCCGGCAGCGAAGAGGATGACGCAACCTCTGCCACCTCGCCCTTGGGTGGCTGCTTTGGTGATGACTGCACTTTGACGCAGGGAAAGCGGATAATCAACGGTGGAAGAGCCCCAACTACAAGAAATGACGGCTGCTTTTTTGTCAATTGCCCAATTAAAGATTTTTTCGACTGAATCGTCGTCGAGATAACCCGTGGTGCGAATGGGCATGAGAGCACAGCCTGGGGCGACGCCGACTATGCCTTTACCATTTTCTTCGGCGACGGCGACACCGGCACAAGAAGTACCATGATTGTCTGAATCTTCGACTGGCATTGGGGAGAAGTCGTCGTCTTTTAAATCGATGGGAGAAACTATTTTTCCTTGCCCTTGAAAATCGGGGTGGGTAATGTCAACTGAATCATCGACGATCGCAATTATAATCGATCGCACTCCGCGAGTAATATCCCATGCTGGTTCGGCAAATATTTGAGCATTCGCGACCATTTGGTCGCCACCTTTATTGTTGAGATACCATTGTTTGGCATAAAGTAAATCGCGAGGGATGTAGTGTTGTTGAGTTTTGATTAAAATGTTGGGTTCAGCAACCAGAACTTCTGGATATCTCGTTAATCGATTGGCAATTTTGACCGGATTTTCTGTGGCTTGTTTTGTGACTTCGCAGAGAAAGGTGTTGGGAATTCCTTCTATTTGTCGAACTATTCTTAAAGCAGCAAAAGTGGCGATCGCAATTCGCGATTTTTCATTTACTGGTTCGTCAAATTGAATGGTAATTTGGTCATTCAAATAAAAGAATGCACTCGGATTATTAGCAGCGCAATAGACATGGCTAGCAAAAGCTACTGCATCGCTAGCCCGCGCGGTTGCCATCGCCGTTTCTAGTCGATCCGGCGCAACGAGATATTCTTCGAGATTGCTTTGGGCGATATGGCGGTTGAGTTTTGCCGGAATTGTCGCAGCCCAATCGCTGGATGTTGATGCTATGGACGAAGGGCGAATCGTAAAGCGATCGTCCACTTTTGACAGCAGCAATTCATCGCCACCGCGTTGTAAAATCAGTGGCAGACTTGCCTCTGGGACTCCCATCCCTTGATAGTTTTGTAAGGTATTTGCGGAAAGTGCGATCGATTGTGTCATTAGAAATGCCCCTGTTCAGTTTTAATCCTATTTTACAATTTAATTTTCCCGCAATATAGCGGTTTTTTGGGAAGTGAGGCAGATACCTAGCAATTCGCAAGCTTCACCTGATGAAGTATCAAGAATCAATCCCCTTTTAGGGTGGTGAGTATATCAAGCAACCCCATGCTGCTTAAACCAATCTTGCAGCCGTTTCCAAGCATCATCCGCTTCTTTTTTCCGATAACTTGGGCGATAGTCAGCATTAAAACCGTGGGGTGTATCTGGATAAAGCACAATTTCTGAACCGCTACTGCCACTTTTGAGAACTTGCCGCATTTTCTCGACTGTATCGTTGGGAATTAAGTCATCTTTGCCACCGTAAAGCCCCAAAACAGGTACTTTCAAAGTTGGTGCAATATCGATCGGCTGTTTGGGAGTTAAAGCCGTAGAAGCGTTAACCAAACGTCCGTACCAAGCCACTCCTGCTTTAACTTTCGGGTTGTGGGCTGCGTACAGCCAAACAATTCTACCTCCCCAGCAAAATCCTGTAATTCCCAACTGATTAATATTGCCTTTTCCTGACTTTTGTGCCCAATTTACCGCAGCATCTAAATCCGACATAACTTGAGCATCGGGAACTTTTGAAACTACTTTGCTCACAATTTCTTGAATGTCACTAATTTTAGAAACATCGCCTTGACGAGCAAACATTTCTGGGGCGATCGCCAAATAACCTAATTTAGCAAAACGGCGGCAAATATCCTGAATGTGTGCGTGAACTCCGAAGATTTCTTGAATCACTAAAACTACTGGAAAATTGCTGCCAGTAGCGGGCATTGCTCTGTAAGCTGGAATTTCCCCGTCTTTTACGGGAATCTTCACTTCACCTGCGATTAAACCAGTCGCATCAGTGGTGATAACTGCCGCTGAAATAGGGTGAACTGCTAGGGCAAATCCGGCAGTTAATGCGGTGACAATAATGAATTTTCTGCGAGTTAAATCTTTCATTAGTAATGGGGAATGGGGAATGGGAACCCCCCCTCACCCCCCACCCCCCCAAGGGGGGAATCGGGGAATTGGGGAATAATTGGTAATGACAACTGCCAACTGTTAACTGTCAACTGTCAACTGCCGAAACAGCTGATCGTGATCGGGATGATAAAGACGCGATCGTCCTTGTACTTCCTTTGCCAATGCCGGACTAATTACATACATTGTGGTTCTAATTAACTTATTTTCATGGGTAACAACTGCCATTTTGTCAAGGGGAACTAACAAAATCTTTTCATCAGGCCAGCCCAACCGATAACAAATCGCTACTGGCAAATCGGACGGGTAATGTTCCATCAATTTAGCTTGAGCCGCTTCGACGTGGCGAGCACTCAAATACAAACACAAACTCGCTTGATGGGCCGCCAAACTCGCCAATTCTTCCCGTTGAGGCACTTCGGTTCTGCCACTAATTCTGGTGAGGATAATTGTCTGCACAATTCCCGGAACTGTCAACTCAATTTTAAGTTTAGCTGCTGCTAATTGGAAAGCGCTAATTCCCGGTATTACCTCAAAAGGAATAGATGCTTCAGCTAAAGCTTGCATTTGTTCGCCCACGGCCCCGTAGAGAGAGGGATCGCCCGAATGAAGTCGGACTACAGACAAGCCCGATCGCACTCTTTCCACCATCAAAGGTACAATCTCTTCCAGAGTCTTATCCGCTGTTTGGATAATTTCAGCATCGGCGCGCGCAGCTTGCAAAATCTGTTCGGGGACTAGCGAATCCGCAAATAAGATGACATCAGCCCTAGCAAGTAATTTTTGAGCTTTAACAGTCAACAAATCGGGATCGCCTGGGCCTGCACCCACAATATATACCCCTGGTATGAGGGATTGGACCTCTGTCAAACTCATGTCTACTAAAAAATTTATAAATTTACTGAGTCTTCCGGATGCACCTTGTTTGCCTAGAAGGAAGGGATGGTAGATGCACCCTGGTTTGAACCCTAGAGATTAATCTCTGGGGTTTTTTATTGATCTTCAGGTGATTTCTGGGTGATAGCCGATCGATCGAATTTGGGGGAGACAACATCTGGCAAAGGTCGATCGAACAAATAAAGCCAAGCCAACCCGCCCAATCCTAAAACAATCCCCGTCAAGCTTACTATCTGTGCCGTCCGCAGCGGCCCGAACATCAAACTATCAGTTCGCAATCCTTCAATCCAGACTCTACCTGAACTGTAAGCTGCCACATAAACCAAAAACAAACTACCAGTTTTCAAACTGATTTTGCCCTGCACATCGCGGAAAAACAAAGTTAGAATCAAGCCAAATACCGTCAAATTCCACAGGGATTCGTAGAGAAAAGTGGGATGAAAATATTCAAAATTTGCGTATTGCTGCGGCCTGCTTTCTAGAGGAATATAGAGTTTCCAAGGCAAATCTGTAGGGCGACCAAAAGCTTCGGAGTTAAAGAAATTTCCCCAGCGCCCAATCGCCTGACCGAGAATTGCCGAAGGCGCTACTAAATCGGCTAATTGCCAAAAAGAAACTCGCTGGATTTTCGCAAAAATCAAAGCTGCGATCGTGCCGCCCAAAATCGCGCCGTGAATGGCAATTCCGCCTTTCCAAATGGCAATAATATCTCCAGGTCGATCGACATATTGCTGCCACTCGAAAGCCACGTAATAAATTCGTGCACAAGGAATAGCGCCCACAACCAGCCAAATTGCCAAGTCCCCCAGCAATTCCGGGTTGACGCGGCGCTTTTGGGCTAAGTATTGGGATAAACTGACCCCAATCAAGACGGCAGAAGCAATCAACAAACCGTACCAGCGGATTGCTACTGGGCCGAGTTGAAAGATAATCGGGCCGGGGGATGTAAATTGAAACCCTAAGGGCAGCGCGAGAGTGTTTAGCACCATGAATGTTGCATTTAAGTATCGTGGAAAGCCGTTAAATCTACATACCCTTTAACAAACTACAGAGTTTATTTTAGGTGGCTGCGGTCATTTAGATGCGATATTTGTGGAATTTAGCCAAAAATTAACTTTTTTATCGAGATTAGTTTTCTTTGTGAGTCCACAATCCTCAAGATCTCCCCTACCTTAAAAAGGGGGGAACCGGAGAATTCTTAAAGTACCCCTTCTTTCCCCCCTTGGGGCAGGGGGGGTGGGGGATTTAGGGGGATCGAGACTTCACCTTCTTGAGGATCGACGGCAGTTTTGGTTGAGAAGTTTTAAGATAGAGGGTGGCTTTAAATTTTGTGATGACCTATGTCCCCTATATCCGTTTCTCAGGTGCAGTCTTCTGGTAATTCCAGGGGTGTGAATCAATCTGGCAGGACTGCTATTGCTGTTGAGTCGGGTCAAATTCCGCCCTTGTTGGGGGCAAGTTTGGCTGAGTTAACGGAGTGGGTGCAGCAGCAGGGACAGCCGGCTTATCGGGGGAAGCAGTTGTACCAGTGGATTTATGAGAAAGGTGTACGATCGATCTCTGATATTTCTGTATTCTCGAAACAGTGGCGCGAAACTGTAGCTAATATTTCGATCGGTCGATCGACTATTCACTATCGATCGGTTGCGCCGGATGCTACTGTCAAGTATCTCTTAAAATTAGCAGACGGTCAAATTATTGAAACCGTAGGAATTCCCACCGAAAAACGGCTGACTGTTTGCGTTTCCGCACAGGTTGGCTGCGCGATGGGATGCGATTTTTGCGCCACGGGCAAAGGTGGTTTTAAGCGCAATTTAGCCAAACACGAAATTGTCGATCAAGTGTTGACTGTTCAGCAAGATTTCGGGCGCCGAGTCAGCCACATCGTGTTTATGGGCATGGGAGAACCGCTGCTGAATTCAGATAATGTGGTAGCGGCTGTTAAGTGTTTGAATCAAGACGTAGGAATCGGACAGCGAAATATCACCATTTCCACAGTGGGAATTCGCAATCGAATCCGCCAATTAGCCGAACATCACTTGCAAGTTACCCTCGCCGTCAGTCTCCACGCTTCCAATCAAAGATTGCGCGAACAATTAATTCCTAGCGCCCGCCCTTATCCTTTGGATGAGTTAGTCGCAGAATGTAAGGAATATGTGCAATCAACGCGGCGTCGGTTGAGTTTTGAATATGTACTTTTAGCAGGTGTGAATGATTTGCCGGAACACGCCTCGGAGTTGGCCAGTCATTTGCGCGGTTTTCAGTGTCACGTCAATTTGATTCCCTACAATCCGATTCAGGAAGCTGATTACAAACGGCCTACTCCCAATCGCATTAACGGTTTTGTTTCTGCTTTGAAGGAGAAAAAAATTGCAGTTAGCGTGCGTTATTCTCGCGGGTTAGAAGCGGATGCGGCGTGCGGGCAATTGCGGGCTTCTGAGGTTTAATTTTGAGAATTGGGCATTCGGCATTGGGAATTGAGCATTGGTGATTCATCACAACTAAGCAACTAATATCAATTCCCTTGGCAGCGGAATTATTCATCTCTGTCTTCTTTTCTCTTCCTCTGCGTCAAGAGCGTCAAGAGCGCTTAAATCATTCCGATGTAACCGGAATTTATATAACCAATAACCAACTGCCAACTGCCAACTGTCAATTATCAACTGCCAATTAAACGATCTAATTCCTGTTGCATTTGAGTTGTAACTAAATCGAAACAAGCGTCAACATAATCTCGATCGCGCGCAGCTTCCGTACCGTACCTCTCAAATACAATCGGTTGGCACACGCGAGTCCGAATTTGTACGGGCAAAGGCAGATTTGGCAACGGGCCAAGACTCAACCCCCAAGGCAATCCTAAATATACTGGAAATACTACCGGATCGATCCCAAATAACCACGGCATTCCCCATTCGTGCAATTGCTTTGCTTGTTCGTAAAAATCTCCCAGTACCACCAAAGTATCGTGAGCACCGTGGGAGATAATTGGTACAATTGGCACTTCTTCTCGCAGTGCTATTTTGATAAATCCTTTGCGTCCGGCAAAGTAGATTTTCTCCCGTAAGTAGTGAGGGCGAAAAGTATCTTGTGCGCCACCTGGATAGACAAGAACTGGGGCATTTCTGCGCAAAGCTGCGATCGCCATTTTGGGATGCGCTTGGACTGCACCGCACTGAACAGCCATACTAGCAACCTCTGGAGAAACTTTCCAAACCGTCGGGTGCATCAATCCGTAGGCTAACCTTTCTGTTCCATACCTGCGAAACCACTCGTACAAAAACATAAACATATCTGGTGCCGCGATTCCCCCATTATGAGAACCGACAACCAGCATTTTTCCACTCGCGGGGACGTGTTCCCAGCCGTCGCTTTCTACGCGAAAATAGTAGCGGTACAGGAATTCCCACAGCGGTAGCAATAGTTGAATAAATTCGGGATTGCGATCGTCTAAAGATAAACCGTCAAAGAGAGAGGTTTTGCTATTACTTTGGGGACTGGATGCAGAATATTTCATTTCTTGGTGTTTGAAATCGATCGGCTGTAAAGAAGTGTTATTTTAGTATTGCAAATTCTGTTGAATTGACATATACTTATTTCATAATGGGAATCTGTGCCAAAAAAATAAAGTTATTTATATTCCCATTATCCTATATACATTTTCACAATACAGCAAAAGTGCGATCGAAGTCAACACAATATTAGGCAAATTTTAATATACCTAGGACTTACACAGCATTGGTGACAACTTAAAACTAAAACCATTGAGAAATCTAGTTTATAGCCGAGTCTAAATCCCCCTCGCATCCATGCCACTTGCGCGACTTGGGGAGGGGGACTTTGAGAAGACTCCGATTCCCCCCTTTCTAGTTTACTCTGCAGGAGCGAGGGAAACTAAGAGAGTGATATTGTTGACGCCGACGACATAAACGGTATCTCCAGGTGTTAGGGTGATTTGGCTGTCGCACCGTGCGGGCCACCAGCTACCTTGGAAGCGGACCCGACCAGTTTGATTCGGGTAAATCGATTCATCGACGACAGCTTCTTCGTTGAAGTAGTTGAAATTGGTGTTGATGTAATTATCGATTAACATATTATTTGTAGTGGTGTATGATTGAGTGGAAAAAATAGAACCGAAAGCTTTTACTACGTTGAACATATTCCTGACTCCTTTGTGTTAATATATAATGTAATTTTGTTTGTATGCTATTTGGTAGGTCGCATTTCCTGAGTTGATAGTGAGTAATTACTCTGATATTTCATTAATTCTTGTCTTAGCCGGTTCCTCAGGATAAAACCCCAGAATTTTTGAAATGTTTGAGGGAGTTAAGATTGTGTTTTGTAAAATCATCACTCCAGCCATTGAATTAAGGATTTAGTGGTTTTGCCGTTGGTGGGATTTGCCTCAGGGTAGATGTTGTTATCTACATTAGAGATTGTCTGATTCCGAATTACTGAGACTGTAAAAATGTTTGATTTTTTGGTTGGCTTGGTTGACTGAGTTGTGACTCACTTGCTTTACATTTACTAATTTGCCAGGAGTCAAATGTCTTTGGTGCGATCGACATTCCACTTTCGCGATCGGGAAATGGCACAGGACAATTTAGACCGTCTGAGTAACGAAGTTATAAGGCTTTCAGCCTATTTACCACCCTGGATAGTGTGCCAGTTTCGCCAACTGGACTACACTACTAGGTAAAGTCTGAACTTACGCACTCTCAATCTCAAAACCCGGAAGGTTTCTAAATGGCGAGAAAAAGGCGATCGCCACAACAGTCGCGATCGTGCGATGCTAATCTCTAAGCTGCACCGCTGTCAGATGTGGGAAGCAACTTCCAGATGCTATAGGAATTGCGCACTCCGACAAAGAAACCGGGTTTTTACCGAATCTGCTGGCAGCAACCAAGTATTTTCGTGAAAAAACCCGGTTTCTGGGCCCCCATCTAATGCGTAGGGTGCGTCGCTGCCAGATGTGGGAAGCAACTTTGACATTCTAGATGGCGACGCACCTTACTGACTAATGCGTAGGGTGCGTCGCTGCCAGATGTGGGAAGCAACTTCGACATTCTAGATGGCGACGCACCTTACTGACTAATACCAAATCCGGGTTTCCATCCCCGTTATAATTGGTATGGTGCGTCGCTATGAGATCTCCCAATAGCAACGAGAGTTATTCGTAGCGACGCACCCTACATTTACTACATTTACGAGATTATAAAAGGGGTAAGTTTAC
>JAAUPI010000094.1 GCA_012035135.1 Microcoleus sp. CSU_2_2 | reverse complement strand
AAGAAATTAGGCATGAGGACTTGATCGCACTTGCTCGGGGGAGGGTGAAGCATTTGGACATAAGATTGAGGGTTTGAGGCATAAATTGTCGCCCCTCGGCGTACCCCCTACATCTATCAAACGGCTTGAGATTCTTTCTAGGAGATGTCTAATGAGCGACGCACCTAAAAATTGACAATTAACAGGGAAGTTTTAGGATGGGGATTTAAAACAGTTGACAATTGATAGTTGTAGGGTGCGTTCCCACCGCTCATCCCAAACAAAAATCGACCATCGATGAGCGACGCACCTGAAAGTTGACAATTAACAGCGAAGTTTTAGGATGGGGAGTTAAAACAGTTGACAATTGACAGTTGATAGTTAATAGTTGATATCGTTTCTGGTTGCATCGGAATTATATATTTGGATGATATCAGTGCGAGCGCCCCGCTCGCGATCCAAATCGCGAGCGGGGACGCTCGCACTACATAATTCGGATGCTACCGGATTTGATATGATAGTTAACAGAGAAAATCCGCTCTTTTTTTTGTTGTCAATAGTCAATTGTCCACTGTTAAAAATGTTAAATTAAATACAGAAAATTAAACCAGATTGGGTATAAAAATGTGATTTCAAGCTATCGGAAAGAGAGACCGATCGCCGTCGATCTATTTGCAGGCGCGGGCGGCATGACCCTAGGTTTTGAACAAGCAGGTTTTGACGTACTTGCCTCTGTTGAAATCGACCCAGTTCACTGCGCTACACACAAGTTTAATTTCCCGATGTGGTCAGTTTTGTGCAAAGATGTGGCAGAAATTACCGGCTCAGAAATTCGGAAAAATTCTGCGATCGGCAGCCGGGATATTGATGTGGTACTTAGCGGTTCGCCCTGTCAGGGATTTTCAATGATGGGAAAGCGGGAGATAGACGATCCGCGAAATTCTCTGATTTTTCACTTTCAGCGCTTGGTTTTGGAACTGAAACCGAAGTTTTTTGTCATGGAAAATGTGCCGGGAATAATGGCAGGAAAACATAAAGAACTTCTCAAGATTTTAATTGAATCTTTTATAGAATCAGGCTATAAAGTTGAAGAAAATTATCAAGTTCTCAACGCCGCTAATTACGGAGTGCCACAAGCTCGCCGCAGATTGTTCTTAATCGGCTGTAGGGAAAATTTAGATTTGCCAAAATATCCGGCGCCGATTACTTTAGTGCCAAAAATGAATGCCAAAGTCTATCGTTTAAAGCCCTCTAAAAATCAGGCAAATTTGCCGATCGTGCCGACTGTTTGGGATGCAATTGGAGATTTGCCGGAAGTTGAAAATTACAGCGAGTTGTTGCACCGAGATTGGGTAATAGCAGAGTACGGAAAGTGCAGCCATTATGCAAGTCTTTTGCGCGGCATGGACGATTGGGACGATGATTATGCTTACGATCGCCAGTACGATCGGCGAATTCTTTCTTCTAGTCGGCGAACTAAACATTCTGAGGAATGTATGCAAAGGTTTGCTGATGTCGCACAGGGTGAAAAAGAGCCGATCAGTCGTTTTTACAAGCTGCACCCCGAAGGAGTTTGCAACACTCTCAGGGCCGGAACTGACAGGGGTCGAGGGGCTTATACTTCTCCAAGGCCGATTCATCCGATCGCGCCTAGGTGCATTACTGTCAGGGAAGCTGCGAGGCTGCATTCTTATCCTGATTGGTTTAGATTTCACGTTACAAAATGGCACGGTTTTCGGCAAGTCGGAAATTCTGTGCCGCCACTATTGGCGAAAGCTGTGGGGAGGGAGGTTATGCGCGCTTTGGGTGAAGAAGCAATCAAGCCCGATCGAAAATTTACATGGGGAAAAGAGTCTTTGCTGGAATTTAATTGGTCGGAAGCCGATCGATATTACAAAACTTTCATCCACTAAATCGAGGCATTCATCAGAATTTCTTCACGCTCGAATCACTGTAACCGATCGCCCCATTGGACTAGTATGAATTTCAGTATTCAACCGTTCTTCTAATTCCGGTGCATTCTCTCGGCGATCGAATATCACCAACCACCCCGAATCTTGTCCCAATCTCGCCAAATATCCATCCAACTGTTGCAATCCTTTACTCAAAGGATCGATTTTTCTAGTCCGCCAAACTTTCAGTTCAATTCCCAGTGTTACCTCACCATAACGCAAACACAAATCCATTCGATCGCGCCCGATCGCATATTCCCTCTCCAACGTTCCCCCACCATTAATCACCCGATGCAGAAACGCCATTAACACTAAATGCGGGGCAATTTCCGGATAAGACGCACTTTTAAGTAACGCTTCGCCATGTTGCAACCAAAATTCCAGAAAAGTTTTGAGTAATGCTTGCGCGTCTAATTTGCCTTCTGATGTCAACCAACTCGGCGCAATTTGGGGCAGAGAAGCCATTGGCGTTACAGTTAGTACGCGGGGCAAAACTTCGCGATAAATTGGGTTGGCGATCGTCAATCCCCCCTGAACATCCATCTTACACAAACCCAGATCGATTAAAAACTGAATATCATCATTGGGAATATTACCAAGTTCCAAACCTGCCAACATCGGTTCGATAATTGCTTTGACTCGATTTTCTCTCAATCTTTCTGCTAAACTATCTAAATGGGTATCTTGTCGTTTAATTAAGATTTCCTTAGCTGTTAAAATATGTTCGGTGGTAATTTCTGTTGATTCATCGGTAACTAATTCTTCGACGATTTCCTTAGCTAAAGCATTCACTAACCAAGGTTGTCCCTGTGTTTGTTCAAATGCTAAGGCTACGGCTGCTGGTGTAAAAACTTGTCCCGTATCTTGGGTGTGTTGGGCGTAGAGTTCGGCGACTTCTTTTGCATTAAAATCTCTCAGAGTAATCGATCGCACTTTAATATTAAACGGACTGGATGTGTTGAGTCTGTCACTACCACCAGCAACCACTTTGTAATCGCGAACATCGCGCAAACCAATTAAGCCTACCGATTGCGGAAACGCTTTCGGACGAGAGGGATAACCATTGCGTAACTGACGCAAAACTGACAGCAATACTTCATTTTGGAGCGAATCAATTTCATCGATGAAGATTGCTAAAGGGCGAGGGGAAGTTTGTGCCCATTGCCGCAATGTTTCTTCAATTCCTTGTCCCACCTCCATCTCTTGCTTGGCTGGTGGCTGGAGTTCCGACGGCAGATAGACTCGCGCTGCACTGTGCCAAGAACTTAAGATTGCTGCTTGGGCTTGTTGTGGATTGTCATTAAAAGGCGAACCTAACTCCACTGAAACCACGATCGAAGTGTATTGTCCGCTATCTGTTAGTTGCTTGGCTAAAGCCAGCATGGCGGTCGTTTTACCAATTTGTCGGGGTGCATGGATGACGAAATAGTTCTCCTGAGCAATCAGTCGCTCTAAATTCGGCAGGCGACGGGTGGCTGGTAACATATAGTGGATGTCCGCGCGGCACGGGCCAGCAGTATTGAACCAACGCGGCATAGGTTAACTGGGGCGAATGGGGCTGCTTTCAGTTTACTTTACTGTTGTTGGAAAGGGGTTCTGTTGTTAAGCGCGGGTTTTTGAAAAAAAATGAAACGAAACTTTATACACGAATCACTGTAACCGATCGCCCCATTGGACGAGTATGAATTTCAGTATTCAATCGTTCTTCCAAGATTAATTGTAGGGACACGGCAGTGCCGTGTCCTCTATATCATTCCTCGATTCCAGACCTATTACTCCATTTCCTAAAACTCAATTTCGTGCCTTCCCTTTAACAAAAAAGCTGCCATTTGTCCTTTACCTTTGATGTTGATAAAGCCGCGTTTGTCAAACTCATAATCGTCTTGTATGAGCAAGTACGTTGCTTCCGAAATCTGAATTCCGTCGGGTATACCGTGAGATTCCATGCGAGAAGCGGTATTTACTGTATCTCCCCACAAATCATAAATAAACTTTTTTGTACCGATGATTCCGGCTACAACTGGCCCGGAGTGAATGCCGATGCGAATGCTGAGGCTGAGGCCAGCGTTTTCTCTGTAGGTGGCTATTACTTCTTGCATATCTAAGGCCATTTCGGCGATCGCGCTGGCGTGATCCGGTTTGGGTTCTGGTAGTCCCGCTACTACCATGTAAGAGTCGCCAATCGTCTTGATTTTTTCTAAACCGTGCCTTTCTGCTAGGTAGTCGAACTTGGAAAATATATCGTTGAGCAAATGTACTAATTGTTTTGGCTGTATGGAAGCCGACAACTGGGTAAAGCCTACAATGTCGGCGAACATCACGCTGACTGCTGCGAATTCGTCGGCGATTATACCCTGTTCTTTTTTTAATTTTTCTGCGATCGCCTCTGGCAATATATTTAGCAGCAACTCCTGGGATTTTTTTTGTTCTACCTCCAATTTTACTAAGTAATCTTGCATGGTTTTATAGGCTAAATTCCTTTCCACCAGGGTCATATAAGCTTTGGAGTGGTAGCGAATTCTCGCGATTAGCTCGACTCGATCGGGCAATTTTACTAAATAATCGTTAGCACCCAGGGAAAATGCTTGCGCTTTGAGTTCCGCTTCTTCTTTACTCGAAAGCACGATCATGGGAATGTCTCGCGTCACCGAATTCGCTCGAAAAAAGCGCAGCAACTGCAATCCATCTATTTCGGGCATCACTAAATCTTGGAGAATTACTGTTGGCTTCACCTCTAATGCTTTATTAATTGCTTTAGCCGGATCGCTACAGTAATGAAATACAATATCCTTTTCACTGGCAAGCATTCGGCGTACCGCTTCGCCGATCATTTCCTGATCGTCAACCAGTAGGACTGTCACAGTATATTCCGTCAAGCTGGATGGTTTTTCGCTTACTGAATTTAAGGGTGAATTTAAGTTAATAGAGTGGCGATCGAACTCTAACTTGTGGTTGTTAGGACTGACATTATCTCTGGCTGTAACTGGGTTTTTCGCACCGTTGCCCCGATCTTTAAGCTTAAATTGTACCAGGTTGCTGTTTACTTCCTGGCTTTCTCGTCGATCGATCGCAGAACTGCAATTTAATTCAATAGCTTTAGCTTTAGAGTGGGTCACATTCATAACTCGAGCGGACAACGGCTATTGCCTGGAGAGGGTAAAAACTGTTAGTTCATAAGTTGGAAATTGTCAATAGCGAGGACGGTATTTTTTAAATACGTTTACCTGGTGATACTACCAGGTTTGTAAAACCTCGATCGCCGATCTTTGTAAAATCTTTACAAAACTCTGGATGCTTCAGAGTTTTTACCACCATTGCAGACACTACTTCTTAGGGAAGCTGGCTTCTGCTTGCAAGCTGTTGCTTCTGCTCGCAGACAAGATAAAAAGTTCTCAACGCCGCCATCAGCAGCATTCCCCGATCAGACTTCCCAAAACCTACCCTGACGTAGATCAATAATGTTGGGTGGCGGGATCGTTCATCATCAGCCATTGTGCTAAAAAGCTTAAGCCATATGGCCAAAAGGTTTCCGATCGGTGCTAAAGCAGGTATTTTACGCAGGCTGGGGCGATCGCCTCGATCGGTAAAATTTGCACTGCTGCGTTCAACTCTGCCGCCGCTTTCGGCATCCCGTAAACTACACAGGTTTCGCGATCCTGGGCGATCGTGTGCCAGCCGGCCGATCGCAGCAGCTTGAGTCCTTTCGCCCCGTCTTTACCCATGCCGGTTAACAGCACAGCCGTGCCTTTTCCCGGCCAATGTTCGGCGATACTGTTAAAAAAAGTGTCCACCGAAGGGCGATAAGGATAGTCTAAAGGTTCCTTCGTATACTTAAGTGTTAAATTCGATTTCAATACTAAGTGGTCGTTAGTAGAGGCAATTACCACTTTACCGACTTCGAGGGGGCGATCGGCAACCGCCAAACTCACCGACAAGTTGGTTTTCTGACCCAGCCATTGGGCCAAGCCGGGAGCAAACTCAGCATCTACGTGCTGGACGATCGCCACAGGGAAAGCAAAATTTGTCGGCAAACCGGACAGAAGAGTTGCCAAAGCCTGTGGCCCCCCTGTGGATGAGCCGATCGCCAATAGCGGCGGAGTCACACATTTCAGAGTGGTTCTTTGCAACTTAGAAGTCGAGCTCGTTTTGCCGATCAGTCTAGCAACTTTAGAAATACTTTTTAACAGTTCGATCCCGCCACTTTGGGAATTGCCACTAGCCCCCAAAATCGGCGTATTAATAGCATCCAAAGCTCCATATCCCATAGCTTCAAAAACCTTACCCGCATTACTTGTTACCGAAGATGTCACCAGCAGAATCGCGCAGGGAGATTGCTTCATAATCTGGCGCGTCGCCTCAACGCCATCCATCACTGGCATGATCAAATCCATCAAAATCAAGTCTGGGGTATTGCTAGCGCACTTTTTTACGGCTTCTGCCCCATCGGCTGCTATCCAAGAAATTTCATATTCCGGTACTGTGACCAACACTCGGCGCAGCGCTTCTGATGCAATTAGCGTGTCATTGACAATAGCTATTTTCATGTTGACATCGTTCATATTTTATGATTCGCAAGTCGCGTTCGGAGCGGGCTAATACAGTTTTTATTTTGCTCAATTTTCGTTAAAACAAAATTTTTCAGGTGCTTCAGCAAACAGTTTCTCAATAGTCGATCGAATAATATCATGTCCAGTTAATTAGTGATCATTTGAGTACGAGCGTCTCGCTCGATCGCGGGATGCTCCCACTCGCAAATATCTATAAGTAATTGCTAGGACTTGATATAACCCATGCTGACGCACCCTAATACTTATACCACATGGTGTTTGATTTTTAAGTTAGGACTTACGCTGCACGAGAAATTTTTACACCGTCTAGGGGGGTAAGGTGTGGTGTGCTTCACCCTACAAATACTGTCTGTGCATAAGTCTTGTAATTGTTATTTTTTTAATTACTCATTTGTGTAAGGCTCGCCAATTAAGTCAATAACAGCATTTAACAGCGTATCGTCGTGGAAACTGCTCTTAGTTAAATAATAATCTGCTCCTACTTCCAAACCTCTGATTCTATCTTCTTCACGATCTTTATAAGAAACAATAATTACAGGAATTGACTTTAAACTCGAATGATTTTTAATTTGACTGACTAACTCGATTCCAGTCATACGTGGCATATCAACGTCGCTGATCACCAAATCGTACTGACCTGTGCGCAGAGCATTCCAACCGTCCATGCCATTGACAGCTATTTCTACTTCATATCCTTTATTTTCTAAAAGTTTCCGCTCGACTTCTCGGACGGTAATTGAATCGTCTACTACCAAAACGCGCTTGCGAATTGTTGATTCAGCGGTTTCTGTACTTTGACTGACTTTCTTTAAGCGAACTCCGGCTAGCAATTTGTCAGTCGATCGTACCAGATCTTCGACATCAATAATTAGCACCGGCGAACCATCTTCCATAAAAGCAGCGGCACTGATATCTGCCACTTTACCCAAGCGCGGATCTAAAGGTCTAACAACTAAATCGCGTTCGCCAAGAAACTTATCTACGGCTAAACCATAACTGCTCGATCGATCGCTCACAATGATTACGGGCAGCAATTCTAATTTATGGGTTGGCGCAGTTAACTCCAACACTTGATAAGCAGTTACTAAACCGATGTTTTGATTGTCAAGGGTAAAATACTGTCGATTTTCAGCAATCGCAATCTCTGAACTGTGAACCATCACAATGCGATCGATCCGAGTCAGTGGAAAAGCATAAGGTTCTCCAGATATCTCTACCAAAAGCGTCCGAATCACCGACAGCGTTAGCGGCAATTGCAAGTGAAAGCTCATGCCTTTTCCCGGATCGGAGGAGGCCCGGAGAATGCCACCAACTTCCTGTACCATGCTCTGCACGATATCCAAACCAACGCCGCGGCCGGAAATTTCTGTGACTTGGCTAGCAGTAGAAAACCCTGGCAAAAACAGAAAATCCATCAGTTCCGGTTCTGTTAGTTTCGTCGCCATTTCTGCACTTACCATACCTTTCGTAACAATTTTTTGGCGCAGTTTTTCCGGTTCTATTCCCTTCCCGTCATCCGAGACAGTAATTGATAGCATCCCGCCTCGGTGTGCTGCCTCTAACCGGATCGTACCTTCAGCGGGTTTCCCATCAGCTACACGCGCTTCCGGGAGTTCGATGCCGTGGTCGAGGGCGTTCCGCAAAATGTGCGTTAGCGGTGCTTCTAATTTTTCTAAAATATCTCGATCGACTTGAGTAGATTTCCCAATCACTTCAAATTTTATTTGCTTGCCTAACTGTCTTGCCAAATCTCTCAGCATTCGCGGAAAAGCTTGAACACCGTCCGCAAAAGGCCGCATATTGCTAGCAATAACTTCTCGGTACAAGCGGTCAGACAAGTTGGCAGAACGGCGGGCAAAAAGTTCTAATTCATTGAGTCGATCGGACAAAATATGGCGGCAGTCATTGGCTTTTTTGCGAGCGCTACCTAGATAATCTTCCGACCGCTGATCCAGCGCTGAATCACTTAAAGACTCCTGCAATTTTTCCAACAAATTATACAGTTGTCCTTGATGATTTCTCAGTTTTAATAAAGAATCGGCAAACGGTTGCAACCACTTGGCTTCTACTAAAGATTCGCCTGCTAAACCCATAATTCGGTTTAAGTTTTCCGCATTGACTCGCACTACGCGATCGGCTGCTTTCGGTTTTTGAGTGCTTTCTCTCAGATTTGAAATCGAAGATTGTGCAGTAACATTTGGAGCAGATCTCTGCTGTAAGTTTACTGCTGGTGAATTGGAAATTGGGGAGAGTTTGCCCTTATTTTTGGTTGATTGTGCAGAATTATTTATTGCTTTATCCGGCTGGATAGGCGTTTGTTTAGCACTCGTTTCTAGATAGCTATTTTGTGACGCAACCCCAGCGGCAGTTGCATTTTTCTGAGTTTTTGCTGCTTCGGGAATGAGAGTTATGGTTGCGACAATATTATCTATTTCTGGTTCCCGTTGTGCCAGCCACTCTTCGATTTCCATTACAGGAAGATCCTGCATATTTACGAAGAAATCGACTGCGACAAGAAGAGTGTCAACTTGACTTGCATTTAAACTAGCTTTGTACTTCTGAAGTGCCACAAATGTATCTTCTATAGCGCGGGCAAGTTTGACCACTTCATTAAAATGAACTATTCTGCCAGCACCTTTTATTAAATGAGCAGATTTGATTAGCGAGTCCAAGTCTAAGTATTCATTTGGATTATTTTTGAGCGCTAGTAAAGTTTGATTTAACAAGATTGATTGAGCTTCAATTTCTCCCGAAAATAAAGCTAACATGGATACATCACTTTTAAGCAGCCTAGTTTCTGGAGTTTCTGGTGCAGGTAAACTTGGCAATATTTCTGGAATTGACTGGTTATTAGTGTGACTAATTTCTGCTGCTGCTTCTTCTTGTGGAAAATAAACTGATATTTGTGGTTCTAATTCCGGCTGAGTTTCCGTCTCGATAATTACATGACTTTCTATTACTTCCGGCTCAGATATACCGCTTAAATCTAATTCATCATTATTGATAATTGCTAATATGGCAATTTTTAATTCTTCCACTTGCGATCGATTAGCAGGGAGCCAATTTTGAATCTCGGTTTCCGGTATCTGGCTGATGCGCCCCAGCAAATCGATCGCCCGCAGCATCACATCAATTTTATCTGGTGAATCCAGGGCGATCGCGCCTGACTGAGCCGCCACAAAGCAGTCCTCCATTACGTGAGCAATTTGGACAGCAGCATCGATTCCCACAATCCGCGCTGCGCCTTTGAGCGAGTGAGCCGCGCGCATCAAAGATTCAAGTTCAGCAGGGGAATTGGGGTTATTTTCCAATACCAAAATATTCTCATTTAATACAGCTACTTGGGTGTCTGCCTCCATGCGAAATAAATCCATCATGGAGAAGTTGCTCATATCTCGATCGCTCATTTTCGATTCCTCATAAATTAGTCATTAGTCATTAGTCATTAGTCGTAGGGTGCGTCGCCTTGAATTCCTCAAAAAATCGACAATCGATCAGCGACGCACCTGACCATTCGTCATTAGTCGTAGGGTGCGTCGCGACCTTGAATCCCTCAAAAAATCGACAATCGATGAGCGACGCACCTTACCATTCGTCATGATTTCAGAGAATTTTTTTATTTAATGTATAAAACAGCAAATCGTCATCCAAATAACAAACACTTTGCCCCTGCCAATTTATGATACCTTTAGTATAAGTTTCTGGCACTTTAGAAACAGTAGCCGGGACATTACCTACTTGCTCCGGGAGAATGCGGTGAATGCCGTAAATTTCATCTACACCAAACACCCAACGGCTGCCTTCTCTTTCAACAACTACCATCCGTTCGTAAACAACAGGACTGACATTTTGTCGATCGGCATCTGCTGATTCCAATCCCAAAAGCGCTTTTAGCGAAATGCACAACTGGATTTCGCCACGAATATTTACCAAACCGATAAGTATATTATTGCTGCGGTGTGGCAAAGTGTGCGTTACAGATATCTGCGTCACTTCTTTAAACAATGCCGCAGGTAAAGCCAGCCATTCGCCACTGAGTCTAAAAATGCCTACCGATACAGTACCAGCAGTAGTTACAGCGTTAGTTGCTCCTTGACTCGATCGCAATAAATCAGTCCACTCATCGAGATATCCTTCCGGCAATTCCTGTTCCAGCAAACTGCGGCCCGCATCGGAATAAACCGGACAGTTGCGACAGTGAATAAATGTTTTTAATTGGGAACAAGTGCGATCGCCCCCAACTCCGATTCGGTTCCAGCAATCATCTGTCATTCGATTTTAGATTTTAGATTTTAGATTTGAGATTTGAGATTTTCTTGAGAATTCTTACTTGATAAAGGCTAACATTTCGTGACGTAAACCTAGTGTAGCGTCATTAACTTGCCCGATCGCACCATTGATATCCCGCAGCGCCACCGCAGTTTGGGAAGAAGCTTCGCTCAACTGTACCATTGCCTCGCTGATTTGCTGAGCACCCTGAGATTGCGCATCCATCCCTTCATTTACCTCTTCAAAACGCGGAGTTAGAGCTTGTACTCGCTGGATAATCGACTCTAGTTGCAGACTAATACTTTGCACATCTTCAACTCCCCGGCGCACTTCATTGGTAAACTTATCCATCTCCATTACACCAACTCCCACCGCAGATTGCATTTCTTTAACCATGTTTTCAATATCCAACGTAGCGACGGCAGTTTGATCGGCGAGTCGGCGAATTTCTCTTGCCACAACCGCAAATCCCAACCCGTACTCTCCCGCTTTTTCTGCTTCTATAGCTGCATTTAGCGAAAGCAAATTAGTTTGGTCTGCCACTTTGGTGATCGTAGTGATAATGCTGTTAATGTTATTAGCTTTTTCGCTAATTACTCCCAATTTACCAGAGATGGCGCTAGTCGAGTCTGCTAATTTATTCATCGTTGATTCCATGCGAATAATTTCGTTTTTTCCACCTCCAGCATATTCAGCAGCTTGCTGCGACATCTCTGAAACTTCATCCATTGTCCTCGCTAGTTGCATCGCAGTAGCCGCAATTTCTTTAGCCGTAGCCACTACTTCATTTGTCGAAGCAACCTGTTGATTCATAGTCGCTTCTAATTCCTTGCCAGAGGAGCTAATTTGGTTAGTAGAACTACTAATTTTAATCCCGGATAGATCCACTTGGCTTTCGAGAGTGTTGGTAATCGCGCTCGTAAGGAACATCCCGAAAATCCCCGCCGTTAGCGGCCCGATAATCATGCCTAGAATCACCCAGAATGTGGTTTGAGTTACATCGTTTTTTGATTGCTGTTTAGCTGCTTGGGCGTTACTTTCGTTGAGTTTTATATCTTCTAGAATTAAGTTGGTAGCTGCTTCAAATGACGTGTGGTTCGCTTTTGCCCGATCGCTCAATTGATTGTAAAAAGCACCAGCTCTTCTAGCAGCCTCCAAATCCGGTGATTTGGTATTGCCTTGGTTAATCAGTTCGATTTGCTTTTTAAATGGATTCAAAATCCCCAAACTCTCAAATTGTCTGTTTAAATTTAACAAAGATTCGTGATTTTGCCTCCAAATATCCCATTTAGCCTGCAATTCTGTATATAACTTAACTTCCTGGGGCGATCGGGGTGTAGTTTCATATTCTTTGAAACCATCATTAATCTGTTCCCACGCTTTCTGAATTCTCATTATTTCACCTTTTCTTTCTTCTGGACTGAGTTCCAAATCGAGCAAGGCGCGTTCTGAAGACTCAATTTGAGTTTGTCCTTCATTAACTTTCCACAATCCACTAACGCTCGGCAGAGCATTGTTAGCCAGCGTATCAATATGTCGGGCGAGCCGAGAATTACCGCTCCATCCGATTAAAGCCACTGCTAAAACAATGACAGCCAAAAACAGAAATGCTGCATTCAGTCGCTTCTTAAAGCTCATATTTTTAAACATTTTCTTCCTCCTTACTAATTACTTTAAACCGGGAAATTTCTTGATGCAAGCCATTAGCTGCATCGTTTAACTGAGAGATAGAACCATTAATTTCGCGCAAAGCGCCCGCCGTTTGCAGCGAATTTTGAATCAGATCTACCATCACCTTGCTAATTTGCTGAGATCCTTCCGACTGTCCCTCCATACCCTGATTGACTACTTCAAAACGCGGTGCGATCGCCTGCACCTGCTCGATAATTTCAGTTAGTTGCCAGCTAACACTTTCGACATCTTCAACGGTGCGGTTGACTTCTTCAGTAAACTTGTTCATTTCCGTTACCCCTGTCGAAACCGCTGCTTGCATTTCTTTCACCATCTTTTCAATGTCTAAATTAGCGACCGCAGTTTGGTCGGCGAGTCGGCGAATTTCTCTAGCAACAACGGCAAAACCCAGACCATATTTTCCCGCTTTTTCCGCTTCTATTGCCGCATTTAGAGACAGTAAATTAGTTTGGTCTGCTACTTTAGTAATTGTCGTAATAATCCTGTTAATGTTGTTAGCTTTTTCGCTGATGTCACTGAGCTTGCTGGAGATAGAAATGGTGGCGCTTGCTAAGTTCCGCATCGTATTTTCCATGTGGCCCAAATTGCGCTGCCCGCCCTCTGCTGCCATTGCTGTAGTTTGGAAGGTAGAAGTAATTCCCTCAAGTGTTTGCCTCAGTTGCCTAGAAGTAGTTGTAATTTCTTTGCTTGTAGTTTCTACCTCTCTAATGGAGGATACTTGTTGTGTAACAGTCCCTGCTAAATGCTTGCCAGAGATAGCAATTTCATTGGAGGAATCGGAAACTTGGGCGCCCGAATATTGTACTTGTTGAACTAAGGAATTCAGGCTGTGAACCATACTTTTAAATTCTGCAAGTAATTGACCAATTTCATCATTAGAAGCGATCTCAATATTTGCCGTCAAATTTCCAGATGACACCTCTTGCGCGACTTTTACTGCTATTCCCAGAGACTGAGAAATCTTCCGGAGAAGCACAAAAAAAATTAATAAGCCAACTCCCAGTATAATTAAAGTGCTAACCCAAGCAAAATAAGTTGAAAAAGTTTCAGCTTGGAGAGCTAACTTCTTCCTTTCATTTAAGAGTTGATTTTCTGCTTCCTTCATTTCTGTAATTTTCGCCCTCACCCTTGACATAATCTTCAGTCCTGTTCCCTTAGTTACTAGATTTTTCACCTCCTGCGATCGCCCGGATTTTTGCAGTTGAATAGTTGTTTCTAAATAGTCTACTTTTTGTCTAATTAATGTTTGCAATTCGCCCAATTTTTGTTGCTGTTTTCGATCTCTAATTTTTTCTCTTAATTCTGTGATTTGCACGTTGATTTCGGCATTTGCTTCGTTGTACGGTTCTAAAAAAATATTTTCGCCAGCGTACAAGTAACCACGCTGACCCGTTTCAGCTTCCAGTAAAAGGATCTCTAACAGCGCTAAT
Source organism: Microcoleus sp. CSU_2_2 (assembly GCA_012035135.1). Taxonomy (GTDB): domain Bacteria; phylum Cyanobacteriota; class Cyanobacteriia; order Cyanobacteriales; family Microcoleaceae; genus Microcoleus. The sequence goes on along the minus strand of JAAUPI010000094.1, from coordinate 5,467 downwards.
TCTTGCGAAATATTATAAGTAAAAGCAACACTATCTAAAGACTTAATTAAAGTATTTTTAGTTTGTTGGGTTACAAAGTTGGCTACGATAATCAACAGGAAAATTGTTCCAAATCCCATCAATAAAAATTGTCTAATATTTAAATTTCTTGGCACTTGATTCACCTTCCCTTGGTCTGCTAGCACTAATTGATTAACTGTCAACTGACTTTGAATCGAGAAATTTCGCTGCGCAAGCCTTGGGCTGCTTCATTTAACTGCGAAATCGAACTATTAATTTCGCGCAAAGCATCGGCAGTTTGCAGGGAAACTTCTGCCAACTGCGACATAGTTTCGCTAATTTGCTGAGCTCCTTCCGATTGGTTTTCCATGCCTCGATTTACCGAATCAAAGCGGGGAGTGAGAGATTGTACTTGCTCAATAATCTGCGCTAACTGCACGCTGATCTTGCGAATATCATCCATTCCCCGACTGACTTCGTTGGTGAATTTATCCATTTCCATTACTCCTGTCGAAACGGCTGACTGCATCTCTTTTACCATGTTTTCAATATCTAAAGTGGCGACGGCGGTTTGGTCGGCTAGGCGGCGAATTTCTCTAGCAACGACGGCAAAACCCATGCCGTATTCTCCGGCTTTTTCGGCTTCGATCGCAGCGTTTAAAGAAAGTAAATTAGTTTGATCTGCTACTTTAGTAATAGTGGTAACAATGCTGTTGATGTTATTGGCTTTTTCGCTAATTATTCCCAGTTTGCTAGAGATAGAAACCGTCGCATTTGCTAACTGTTTCATCGTATTTTCCATACGACCCAATTCTTTTTGACCAGCGCTAGCTTCGCGGGCAGTTGTTTCCGACATATGGGAAACTTCATCCATAGTTTTTACCAGTTTTCCTGAAGTAGCGGCAATTTCTCTTGCAGTAGCTACAACTTCGTTGGTCGAGGTGGCTTGTTCGTTGACTGTGGCTTCTAATTGTTTGCCGGAAGCTGCTATTTGGGTGGCTGACGCCGTGATTTGAATTACCGATTTTTGCGCTTGCTTAATTAATACAGCCAAACCGCGATTCATGCTGCGGAAGGATGACTGCAATTTGCTAATTTCATCTTTACTGTCGCTGACTTCAACCTCCGCAGTCAAATCGCCGATCGACATTTTTTCTGCTACATCTACAACTCCCGCTATCTTAGCTCCCAAAGGTTTAGCGATCGAATTGCTAAAATAAAGTCCAAATAGTAAAGCAGTCAAAGGGCCGAGTACCGTGCCTAACACCACCCAAAACCGAGTTTGGCTGATATCTTGCGCCGCAGCTTTCACAGTATCTTCTGCCAATTTCTTGTTGTAGTTCAGGAGGTTGAGCATTCCGTCTGTTGCTGCTTGAAACGCACTTACTTTTTCATTCAAAGCTTGTTCGTTCATTCTATCAATAACTGCAACTGCTGCTTTAGCATTTGCTAATTCTGACGTTTTAGCTTTACCCTTTTCCAGCAAATTAATTTGCATTTGCCTGGGGTTAAAAATGCCAATCTTTTCATATTCTTGATTCAGTTCTAAAAATTGTTTGTGAAGAGCCGCCCACCTTTGCCATATTGGTTTAAATTGTTGATATAGTTTTTCTTCTTCCTCGCTTCTGCGGATTTTTTCGTATTCGCTAAATCCTTGATTTATTTGATTCCAAGCATTGTCGATCCGGGTGATTTCGCGGCGTCTCTGAGCGGAATTTAGTGCTTCATTGAGCAGCATTCGATCGGACGACTGTACCTGTGTTTGTCCTTCGTTAATTTTCCACAAAGCCACCGTACTCGGATAAGCATTGTTGGCGATCGACTCTAAATGCCCCGACAGCCGAAAATTGCCACTTACACCGACTAAAGCCACAATCAGGAGGATCGCTCCCATGAACGCAAACGCAGCGATCGTGCGTTTTTGTAGAGTCATATGTTTAAAAAAGTTGTTCATAATTTCGTTTAATTTTTGATTTCTGACGCTATTTTTCCATTCGCTGAATGCGCTGACGGATGATAGTGGCGCCGGCAATATCTCCGCGCTCTTCTTTGAGCAAAGCCAGGTGAATTAGTCCTTCATAATGATTGGGTTTGAGGTAAGTCGCTTTTTGGAAGCATTGCTCTGCTTGAAGTCGATCGCCTTTGGCTTGGTAAACTTGACCTAACAAAACATAAGCGTCAGCATTTGTGCGATTTTGACTGAGGTAAGTTTCGCACAGTTTGGCTGCTTCCTGCAATTGTCCGCGATCGGCTAAACGGCGTGCTGTTGCTAAATCCGCAGTGGCAGATTGAGTATTGGAGACTGGAGATGGAAGAGAGGGAGTTGGCAAAAGTTGGGGAGTCTCGTCGCAACTCAGAGATTGGGGATTGGGTATGGCAGATTTTTTGTTGGTAGTTGAAGATTTATAACTTCTGAAGTTATCGTTATTTTCGGCAATTTTAGACTCGCGAGCAAATGCCGAAAAAATGCCTTTATTTGGATTTTTTTTGACCTCTACTTTTTCACCTTCTAAACTCTCGGTTTTGCGGTAAGCAAATGCTAGGGAATGACGCACAGAATCGAATTGGGAAGGCAGTTTTTGTCCGGATTCGGAGTGGCCTAAAAATAATATTCCTTGTTTTTTTAACAAGCGATTTAAAAGTTGAATTGTCTGCTGTCTGCCTGCCTCATCAAAATAAATTAACACGTTCCGGCAGAAAATTACGTCGTAAGGATGTTGGCTGACTAAAAAATAGCGGTCTAAAATGTTTCCCTGAATAAAATTAACTTTTCTTCTCACCGATTCGTTCAACTGATACAAGTCTCCCGTGCTGGTAAAATAGCGATCGCGAAAGTCTAAGTTTTTGTCGCGGAAAGAGTTTTTGCCGTAAACTCCACGCAGAGCTTTTTTGATGGCAACTTTGCTGATATCTGCAGCATCAATCCAGAAGTTGATCGGGTTCAAACCAGCTTCTTGAAGGGCGATCGCGATCGAATAAGGTTCCTCCCCTGTCGAACACGGAAGGCTCAACACGCGCAGGGTTTTGCCCGCATTTTTTGGCAACCACTCCGATTGCACGTAGCGACTCAAAAAAACAAACGGTTCTCGATCGCGAAAAAACCAGGTTTCCGGTATTACTACAGTTTCTATGAGTTCTTCCAATTCCTGGGGCGACGCCTGCAATTTTGCCAAATAGATATTGATGTCGGTTAAACCGCAATCTGTCATGCGCCGATTCACTGCTCTAGCAATTGTATTAGAACCAATTGTGATCGCATCCAAGCCGATTTTTTGTCTGAGTAAAGCTTCAATTGCTGTTTGTGTCATTACATTCTCATCCACCAACTCAAAATTCAGGGCGGGCACGGGGCACCGCTCCTACAATACTTAAAACTATTCCCCTCCTCCTATTCTTCCTGTTGGGGCAGTAGATAAGTTGTTTGGGATTCTGGCAGCAGATGTTCTACCCTGACAAATTGAATCATACCGCGATCGTCTGCGATCATTTCTCCTAAATAAGGAATGGTGTCAACTTTAATTCCGGGACTGACAAATTCGGTTTCAGGTTTGTCGAGAGTTTCTGTCACCCTTTCTGCCATCAGTCCTAAAATTAGAGGGCTGTGCAAACTGTGACTATTTGCCTCAGAAGTATCCGGCAATTGGCAATTGACTAGAACAATTCGCGTGCTCAAGTAAGCGCGGGCAGGCGTCCCCTGTATCATTTGGCACAGGTCGATGACTGGTACTAAGTGTCCTCGATAGTTAAACAAACCGGGAATGTATTCGGGGGCGCTGTGAAATTTTTTTAAGGTAACAATGGGAACTACTTCGACTACGCGCCTGCTATCCAAGGCGTAGCGATCGTCCCCTACGTAAAATAGCAACATCAACATATTGATACCAGTTGAGATGGGAGATTTGAGATTGCCCAAGCATGATGAAAAAACATTTTTAGGGATTTCGCTGAGTTTTGCAACAATTTCGAGTCTTTTGGCATTCTAGAGCTATCTTGTAACAAGTGTATTTTCAGGAGAATCAACTAACATGGGTTGGTTTAAAAGACTATTCGGACTCGAAAAACCAGAACCTCCGGCTGAACCGATGGCACAAGTAGTGCAACAGGCGGCCGAGTCGCAATCGATCGCTCCAGCTAAGGTAGGCCCTGACGGGACTTTCGACGAAAGTGGCCTGGCGAAGCGGGTTGCTTTAGCCTTTGACGGTGATTCAGAAGTTGCTGATATTGAGACTGTATGGGTTGCTCAACTCAGTGGCACTGTGGTTCTCAAGGGCCAGGTTCCCAGCCAGGAACTTCTGGACAAGTTAGTGGCAATTGCCTCTGCTGAAGAGGGCGCAACTGGCGTCCAAACCGATCAGGTGACTGTCGGCTAATTGTTCGCGGGCGATCGACTTCTCGCCAACCAATTGTCATTAGGGTGAAAATCGAACGAGTCAGTGCTCGATCGATCGGCTTCTACATTGTCTTTACCCTTTGCACCCGCTGCGGCGGGTTTTTTGCCTCTGGACGTAGAAACCGGGTTTTTTCCGAAAAAAATGTATTTCCGCCTTAAATCCAGGTAAAAACCCGATTTCTTTGGTCTGGGTGAGTAATACCAAATCCGGGTTACTTACCCCTTTTATAATCTCGTAAATGTAGTAAATGTAGGGTGCGTCGCTACGAATAACTCTCGTTGCTATTGGGAGATCTCATAGCGACGCACCATACCAATTATAACGGGGATGGGAAACCCGGATTTGGTATAATACCAATTTCATAAATATTTACTACAGATGCACTTCTAGCTCCCCCCTGTAGGGGCGGTGCCAAGAGTGCCCGCCCCGGTTGGGTGGGTAAATGTGTAGTGCTATTTTATGAAAATGGTATAAGCCCTACAATATTAATTTTTTTTAAATTACCCGGTTTTTATCAGAAAACGGTAAAATTGAATACAGAAACTAAAAAAGTTTTAAGTACCGAAAGCCGACCAGCTCTGACCTCTCTTTTATACTCAAATCAGGAACAACAAATTATGAAACTCACTTATCGCGGAGCCAACTACGAGTACGACATCCCGACAGTCGATATGAAAGAAGGCGAAGTTGCGGGCAAATATCGCGGTCAAAACTGGAACTACCGCTATCCCAGACACATTCCCGTCCCCAAGGAAGGGGGCGCTAGGACATATCGCAGCGTCCGCGACACGAGAGATCGAGACCTCAAAGCCGACGAAACTGTTGCGGTAGCAGAGAACACCATCGAGCCCGGGCCAGCAGCAGTAAAATCCCTGACAATGGAAGTGGCGAAAGTCCACCGGGCGAATATCTGCAATATTCTCGATCGACGCAAGCAAGTAGCAGCAGCTAAAGGTGATGAAAGATTGTTGCGCTTGCTAGAAATTGAGTGGAAGCAGATGGCTTGTTAGAGAACCGTTTCAAAAAATAGTTCCAGCGCTTCAAGCAGATTCCGTCGTGCTTCTTCTATATTGTCA
>JAAUPI010000093.1 GCA_012035135.1 Microcoleus sp. CSU_2_2 | reverse complement strand
TTTGCCGTTTTAGTGGGGTGAGGGCGATCGTACTTTCACAAGGTGGCAAAATGAAGGATGAAATTCACAGTAAAACATTGAATAAAATTCGTAGGGGCGGGTTCGCCGATCAATTTTGCCACCCACCGATAATCTTGATAAACCCGCCCCCACCCAACCGATAACCCCGAATAACTATCCCCATCCACAAATTAAATAATTAATTTAATTGAATTTTAGGGTGGGGTGGGGGCGGGTTTACGAATTTATCAATGGGTGTCAAATATCTGGGCGAACCCGCCCCTACAATGTCAATCGGAATGTGGATGTTTTGTTAATTATTTAGGTGAGGTATTTTATGCGTCGGATTCGTCTTGTTGCTCTGGCCATTGTCAGTTTTTTGGCTGTTTTAATCGGTGCTTTGTTCGCTCCCGGTACGTTTGTCAATCGGGCTTTGTCGGCGGCACTTTGTACGGTTTTAAGTTTTAATTCGACGGTTTGCACGGTGAATTTAGCTAAGTCGGGCGATCGGGTGGTGGCGGCGAATCCGCCTGCTGTGGAAAGGAATATTTCGGATTGGTTGGTGCAGCGAGCTCCGGGGGAGTTTGATGATGCACCGAGTGTGCCGCAAGGTGGGAATAATCCGCAGGTGCCACCGTTTCCTCAAGATCCGGGGCCGAAGCAGCCTGTGCGTCCTGATTTTGATAATCCGGGTTCAGGTCAACCGCAAATTAGACCTCAAGTCGATCGAGCTAATCCAAGTCAACCCATTGAGCAGCAACCAAGTTTTAATTTTGTAGATGGAATTTGGATTTACAGTGCTTATGCCGATCTTTCACCTGATTCTCTGATTTTTACTAAGACTGTCAAAATTACTAATACTGGTGATGCTCCCATTATTTCTGTCTGTGAAGGCTGCCAAAATTCTCAATTACCATCTAGTTTCTTTGAAAACAAAATTCCCCAAGAACAAGCTTTAGTCGCAGACATTCAAGACTTAAACTCAAGTATTGAAGTCTTACAAAGTACAGATAGTGAAGCTATTTGGGGAGTAATTTATGAACACAACAGTACCAACGAAATTTACTTTAATTTAGTAAAATTTCCCAACAGTTCTGCAAAAATTAGCCTAATAAATGATAGTTTTAGCAAAGGCAAAAATCTGATTTTAGCAAGTAATAACATTCTTCAAGATTTTCTGGGGTTTTCCCCTCTATCAATTAATAAAGATAGTTATCCCGCAAGTCAAAATGGAATATTGAACTCACAGATTAACTGTAATAAATTTTTTCAGGGTTTTCAGCGATATTTCAATAATGTTAAAAATATCCCTAGAAATCAGACAAAACTATCTACTAATACCAATCAGGCACCTCTCTCCAATACTAAGCCAAACGTAGACACAGTTGATATCAAGCGACTAACGAGATCTGCTGAAGCTCAAGGTGCTGCTGACGGAGCCAGAAAAATGTTTTGGGAAAGATTATTAGAGAAGATGCGAGAATTCGAGGAAATATTAAGAAGAAACAACAACAATACTTTGACACCTTATAAGCAAAAAAAACAGTATGATAACCAATTATGGGCAGCTACTTCTTTTCCCAAACAAGCACCTGATATTGTTGCTCAATGTATTCCACCAAGGGTACTAGCAGGAATTGCACGAATTGCTGCTCTTGCAACCCTCCTTGGAGTTACCTTAGCTGTGGCTGATTGGTGTATAAAAAATCCTGAAGGCTGTAAGCTACTAGCAAGAAACCCAGGAGCTACAGCACGTGCTATAGGTGGGCAAATAAATCCGTCAAGTAAAACATCTCCCCAATCACAACAAACTGCTCCACAGCAAGCGAAATCTTGCCGAGTTCCTAAAGAGTTCTTTGATAAGAATAAAAGAGTGACTCGTGGTGGAATAAGCCTTACTGATTACACCTGCGTAATCAAAGGTCCTGTTATGACAAACCAAGGACATGTAGATGGTATTACTGCGTGTGGTGTCTGCAGTAGGTTCGGCAATGGACTGCCTCCGAGTCAATCATCTTGCAAGTCTAAGGAGATAGATCCCGATCGCTATAATGAAGTTCCAACTTGCCCTTCAAATTGGGATGGCGGATCGTAAAATGTGCGATTAAATTCATGGTAAAACATTGAATAAAATTTGTAGGGGCTGGTTGGTCGATAAATTTTACCACCCACTAATAATCTTAATAAACCCGCCCCCACCCAACGGATAACCCCTTACTATCCGAATAGTTAATTTGGTAGAAAGCGATATCTGCTGCGATCGCCCTTTCTCAACAAACAGGTGATCGCCCTTCCCTTCTTATTTATAAACATCTCCACGCGGCCCAATCTTAGTGACAACATAAACTTTATTCTCATTCCTCGAAAAGATCGTTGGGAAAACCATTTTCAACTTCAAACTGAAAGTGGTACGATCGAACCTCTAACTGCGATCGGTCGAGTAACTGTGGGTTTATTGCAGGTTAATCGTGTAGAATGCCTGACAGAACGCAAGCTATTGAGCAAAACCAGATCGTTAACAAAACCCGATCAATCGATCGTATTCAAGCCACCGTCAAGTTTTGAGGGAGAGAGGACTGTATCCATAAACAAGGCTAAAAACAATAGTGTAAACCAGCCTAGAGGTTCCTGGTTATCTTGCCAGATAACTGGAGGGCTACAAAAAGTCCCCGCTATAGCGTCAGCTTAGCGGTGGGTAGTTTACCTGAAGCGATTCGCAACCTTGACATAATTTCCTGATGGAACGCAGTTTCGGATGCCACGTTTTAACTGTGTGCGCGATCGTAACTTGCCTGTAACTGGGGCGAAAGGATTCGAACCTCTGAATGGCTGGACCAAAACCAGCTGCCTTACCACTTGGCGACGCCCCAACGTTTTAACCTTCACTATCTTAACATTCGGACACAGGAATTTGTCAAGTAGTTTGACTGCAAAATTTCAAAAATGTTGTTCAAAGCGATCGCCCGCAATTTTATTCCTGGGAAACAGCAGGGCGAGCGAGCGGAATCTGAATCCAGAACTCCGCTCCCTGTCCGGGTTCTGAGATACACTTCAATGTTCCTCCGTGTTTCTCCACTACAATCTGGTAGCTGATAGACAAGCCCAGCCCCGTACCCTTGCCCACAGGCTTGGTGGTAAAGAATGGATCAAACAGCCGACTTGCAGCTTTTTCCGTCAATCCCGTCCCATTGTCCTGAATCCGAATTACTACAAATTGACCGATCGATTTTCGATCTTCAGCATTCTGCGAGTCTTTACCCAGCACCTCCGTGCTAATTTTGATAATCTTGGGTGCAGACTGATTTTCCAAAGCGTCGATCGCGTTGCCAATAATATTCATAAATACTTGGTTTAGCTGTCCGGGATAGCACTCTACCTTCGGTAATTCGCCGTACTTTTTTATCAGCTCAATTCCCGCAACTGAGCCGTGTGGCTTCAAGCGGCTTTGCAAAATCAGCAGCGTGCTGTCAATCCCTTCGTGAATATCAACCGGCTTCATCTCTGCTTCGTCGTGTCGCGCGAAGTTCCGCAGAGACAGGACAATTTGGCGGATGCGCTCGGCTCCCATCTCCATTGAAGACAGAATTTTTAGCAAATCCGGCATCACGAAATCAACATCGATTTCTTCGCTCTTATCTAGAATTTCTTCGCAAGGATCGGGGTAGTGCTTTTGGTACAAGCGCAGCAAATCTAGCAGATCTTTGATGTATTGCTCGCAATAAGTCAAGTTGCCGTAAATAAAATTAACTGGATTGTTAATTTCGTGGGCGACGCCGGCGACCATTTGACCCAGAGAGGACATTTTTTCGTTTTGGATGAGCTGAGCTTCTTTCTGCTGCAAACTCTGCAAAGTTTCCGTCAGTTGGCGGGTTTGAGTTTGAGCTGCTAGGGCTGCCGCGCGGGTTTGGGCGTAAAGTTCAGCTTGGTCGATCGCGATCGCCAGTTGATCCACCACCGCTTGCAGCAATTCCACTTCGCTCGCCGTCCACTCCCGGCTCCCACTGTAATGGTTACAAACTACCGCTCCCATTTGACCGGCGTGAGTTTTGAGAGGCAGCAGCAGCTTAGAAGCAATCCCGACACCGATCAAAAAATCTCGCGTTGGCTGCTGAATGCAGGGTGCAGTTGCCGCGTCACCAATTATCAGCGTTTGGCGGCAGCAAATTTTCTCTGCCAGCAGCGTTACTTGTTCGATCGGGTAATCTGTCAGCCGCTCTTTCAAATCGGGATTTGTCGCCTCGTGAGTTATCGCAAAGCTTTGCTGGTCTTGTCGCGAGATTGAGTACCACAAAAAGTAGCACTGGTCAACCTGCAACAAGCTGCGAATCTCGTTGACAGCCGTATTTAAAATTTTGTCGAGGTCGAGGGAATTTCGCATTTGGCTAGCCAGACCGAACAATAAGCCTTCGCGGCGGCTCAACAATTCTGCTCGGGCTTTGACGCGATCGATCGCCACAGCAATTGCATTAGCCATCGGGCCGAGAACTTCTAGCGCTCCCTTCGTTGTGGCTCGGCTGCTGCCCAGGGCCATCACTCCCACCAACCGCTCCTCCACAATTAGCGGATAGGCGACGGGAGACCCAGAGGGGGGTGACAAGAGGAACAGGGAGGCTGTTAGGAGTTTTCCTGGTTCCGTTCGCAGCCAGTCCTCTATTTTCAGTTCCCAGTCATCATTGCTCAGTCCAGATGCAGCCTGCAATTCTAACCGCAATGTCTGCAGGTTGAACGTCCAGATGCTCGCCCCTGTGGCGTCGAGGTGTTCTACCATTGCCTCGGTGCAGCGGTTGAGGATTGCAGGTATTGTCCCGCCTTGTCCTAGGGCTGCACCGACTTTAGCTTGCAGGGTTACCAGGTGCGATCTCTCCAACACCAAGGCTTCTGTTTGTTGTCTGTCTGCACCTTCTGAAGTTTCCAAGGAGTATGGCGATTTGCCCATGCGGTCGAGAACGGGCAGATTTTTCGTGCGAAATATTCTCGTGCTGTTATCTTGAGTTTCCCAGGCGCAAAGGAAGTGACCATTCGATCGAGCTAACTCTGAGATTTGCTGGCAATCGTCGGTGAAGTCTTCTACCTCTGCGATCTCTTTTCGCGCTTTGGCTAATTCGCCGCGCAGCTCCACCAAGCTGGAAACTTGGCGCGTTAAAGCTTCCATAGCATTTATAGATTCTTTTGTCAAGTCTCTCGGCACGCAGTCCATCACGGACAGCACTCCCAGAATCTGCCCGTCTGAGGTGACGATCGGCATCCCGGCATAAAATTTCACAAAGGGGTAGGAAATAGCTAGGGGATGAGTGGCAAATCGCTTATCAGTAGAAGCGTCTCGGACAATAGCGGCTGGCGGTGGTAGTAACAAGGCCGTTGCAGCAGGCTCGATCGGGTATTTGGGAGGGGAAGCCAAACTCGCCATTTCAGATGCGAGATCAAATTCGGAATTTGAGTTGGAGGGTATGACGGATTCTTCATTAGTTTGGCAGATAGCCCGATCGCAGAAATTTAGGTATGGGTGGGTCTCAGTGCGATCGAGACCTACCTGCGACTTCAACCAGTGACAGTTAGCGTCGATGAAGCTCAGGAAAGCAATAGGGGTTCCACAAAGCTGAGAGGCTAAGCCAACCAAATCGTCGAAGCAAGCCTCCGGAGCCGAGCCGAGAATGTGATACAGATCGATGTTGTGGAGCTTGAACACTTTTTTACTAAGAGGCGAGGGTGCTTTCATTTATAACTGCCCGTTTAGTTGCTTTCACCAGTGGTTCTATCTGCTTGAGAAAAGAACGAGGTGTGTATTTGGCTTGGAAAGACTACGGTCTTAGTAGCGCACAGCCTGGTTGCGCCCAACTCAGACCAAGTCTTGACTGACATTAAAACTTTTGAGTTGTGGGAGTTAGAGCACCGCCGATCTCAGACTGTACAAATTATAAATCGGGTTGCCAATGTTTTTTAGTACCTCCCGCTAGCTACCTCTAAGAGCCTTGGTCGGTCAAAAGCACCTTTCAAAAATAGATCGAGCTTGTTTAGATGAAATTTTTTAATAAGTTTAATTTTATTTTAACAGACTTATCTAATGGCGGCTAGCTAGCGTGCTGGTAGATTAAGATAATTAGTTTGTGTAAGAATACCAGTGGTCTTGACCGGTCTGTGCCGCAGCCTGCTGTAAAAATACACCTACAACATTAATTAAAAAAGCTTGCCAAAATGTTAAACTTTGTAACAATGGTTTGTCAAACTCGACATTCTAGGGTTAGTGGGTGGGGATTCCTTTATGGCAACTTTTGTAATAGCCGATGCAATAGCCGATCGACCCCTCCCGCAATCCCTGTTTGGGAGCTTGAAGTCACAAACAATTTTGGATTTGGGATTTGCGACCTAGCTGAAGCTTGGGTTTTGTACCAAAAATCGGCTCTAATCGAAAATCGTCAATCCTTGTATTATGGACATCGGGCAGTTGAAAATAAGAGGTGAGGTTTTTATAAATAAGGCAAAAGATTGGTAATTATTCCGCAAAAGCAACATCAAAAATTGAGTAATGGGATGATTTTCCTTATTTTCAATAACTATACATAGATTCGGAGAGAAGAATATGTCTGCAACTAGCAGTCAAGTACCAACTATCCTAGCAGTTGATGATAGCGTTGTCATGCAAGGACTTGTCAAACAAGCTTTAAGCAAAGAGTTTCGAGTCCTGGTTACCGACAATGCAGTGGATGCTTTGTCAACTATTTATCACGAACAAATTGCGGTTTTATTGCTGGATGTTTCGATGCCTGGTATTGACGGATTGGAACTCTGTCGCACCGTGCGCAGCTTGCCTCAGTTTCAGAACTTGCCGATCGTCATGCTGACAGCGCGAGATGGAGCTTTTGATAAAGTACAAGGGCGTTTAGCGGGGGCGACTGAATATTTAACTAAGCCGTTTGACGCTGATAAGTTGCGCGAAGTAATTGGTAAGTTTATTAATATCAAACCATAGGAAGTGACGTTACCCACCATCAATCGTAAGCGATATGATGGGGGCTTCCTACAATTAGGTTTTCACGCTGCGATGGCTGGGTATACCCGAAGCCTCAACGCGCAGACTTTTCGGAGTCCCACCTGGTTTAACGCCCCACATTGTATTCGTGACTAAATATCGAAAAAAACTGATTGACCAAGCTCTGCTAACAAGGCTTAACGAAATATTTACAGCAACTTGCCAGAAGTTGGAGTTGGGAATTTTTTTAATGTTTAATTGTTAATTTGGCCAACAGTAGAAAAGCGATCTCACTGATGGGTAGAACGTGTTGGGCGGCACCGATATCGATCGCTTCCTTGGGCATTCCAAAAACGACGCAGCTAGCTTCATCTTGTGCTATTGTCAATCCACCTAATCGGGAGATTGCCAGCATTCCCTCCGCACCGTCTCGACCCATTCCTGTTAGCAAAACCCCCGCTGCTCCCCGACCGTAAAAATTAGCTACTGACTTAAATGTGATCGTTACTGAAGGGCGGTGTCCTCCGCAAGGAGGTGCTTTTGAATAAATAAATCGGCCTTGAGAGTCTAATTCTAAATGACTCTTTTCTGGTGGGAAATACACAGTACCGGCTTGCGGAAATTCGCCAAACGAAGCTATTTTTACTGGCACTTTAGATTCAGAATCCAACCAGTCAACCAATCCTTGCAAAAATCCTTCGCTGATGTGCTGGACGCAAATTACTGGCACTGGTAAATTAGCTGGAAGCTGAGAAATAATCGCGTGCAAAGCTTGCGGACCACCTGTAGACGCGCCAATCGCCAATAATTTAATAGGTTGAGAATTGATGTTTTTAATTGACCGTTGGTAATTCGCTGTTGACAATCGATGATTGTGGATTGGTAATTGGTTAATTTTTAGAGTTTTCGGGATTTTTTCGATGCGCCCCAGACTTTGATGTCGCGTAAATACTTTAACTCCTGAGAGAATTTTGATTTTAGCTATTAATTCATGAGCGAGTCGATCGTAATCTGATACTAATCCTCCGATTGGTTTGGGGAAAACATCTAATGCACCTGCTTTGAGAAGTTGAAATACATTCTGAGTATCATCTGCTTGCACTGAAGCGCTGATTACTAAAATCGGTCGCGGGTATTTTTGCATCACTTCTTGGGTGAATTCTAACCCATTCATTTCTGCCATATGAAAATCCGTGCAGATTACTTCTGGCTGAAGTTTGGGAATTAATTCTAGCGCTTCTAAACCGTTGCAAGCGGTTCCTACAACGTTTATTTCTGGCGATGCATTAAATATGCGTTTGAGGACGATCGTAGCTACTGGGGAATCTTCTACTAACAATAACTTAATCGGAGATAACATCAATTTTTGCAAGGTAATGGATAATGATAATGGGTAATGGGTAATGGGTAATGGGTAATGGGTAATGGGTAATGGGTAATGGGTAATGGGTAATGGGTAATGGGCATTATTAACTGTCAACTGTCAACTGTCCATTGTCAACTACTTACTAAACTAACCTTTTCAAGGTTTCTACTAACACATCTTGATTGAAAGTACCTTTAGGAATGTATGCATTTGCCCCAGCATCAGCTCCTCTTTTTCTATCTTCGTCGGACGCCAGAGATGTCACTAAAATTATCGGCAACTCGCTGTATTCTTTTTGCTGGCGAATTTTGGAAGTTAGCTCCAAGCCATCCAAATTTGGCATTTGCACGTCAGAGATAACTGCATCAAAATAGCGAGTTTTTAACTTATTGAAAGCATCTAATCCGTCTACCGCTGTCACGACTTCGTAACCTGCACCCTCAAGGATGCGTTTTTCTTGAGTGCGAGTAGCGATCGAGTCTTCTGCCAAAAGTATAACTTGTTTTCGGCTGACCGTATCAATTTTTGGTCGCGAACCGGAAACAGTACGCGACAAAACTTGCTTGCGTACAGATTTTATCAAATCGTGGGGATTGAGTACCATACAAACTTCCCCAGTCCCAAGAATTGTTGCACCTGAAACATTTCGTACTCGTTTCAGCAATTGACTTTGGGGTTTAATCACCACATCCTGTTCGTCAATCAAAGCATCTACAAATAATCCCAACCGTTCTTCCCCAACTTTCACAATAATACAAGGTATTTTTGCATCCAGGGAAACTAGAGATTCTCTCTGTCTATCTCTATTGACTTCTCTCCAACTTTCCTGTCCCCAATCCTCATTGTTTGGCATCCATCTTCTATTGTTTACTTCTAATAAATCTGCCAAATAAGCAACTGACAATGGCTGACTGTCAGAGAGGATTGTTTCCCTACCTTCTATGGCGAAAACATCAGATTTAGACACCAATTTTGCAGTTTCAACAAACTCGACTGGAAGCGCGTAAGCAATACCTTCAACTGCTACAATCAATACATTAGCTGTTGCTAAAGAGGTGCTAATTTGTAGCCGTAAAGTGCAGCCTTTTCCGGGGAAAGATTCTACTTGAATGCTGCCTTTTAGTGCTTCAACATTAGTACGAACTACATCTAAACCTACCCCGCGACCGGAGACTTCAGTAACAAATGTTCGCGTTGAAAAACCCGGAGCAAAAATTAGTGACTGAATTTGGGTTTCTGTCATGGTAATCAGTTCTTCGGGCGTGCATATATTTCGTCTAACAGCCGTTTTTTTGATGCGATCGATATCCAGTCCCCGGCCGTCATCGGCAACTTCAATGATAATATTACTGCCTGTATGATAGCCTTTAATTCGGAGAGTAGCAACGCGAGTTTTACCGAGTTGTTCACGTTCGGCTGCTGTCTCAATTCCGTGGTCGATCGCATTCCGAATCATGTGCATTAAAGGGTCTTTCATTTCCTCTAAAATACGTTTGTCTGCTCTAGTTTCGCCTCCTTCAATCACAAAGTTAACTTCTTTGCCTTCTCGCTTTGCTAAGTCTCGTACCGTTCGCGGAAACAAATTAAAAATAGTAGACAAAGGCAGCAGTCTGAGAGTACAAATTCCTGATTCTAATTCTCCGGCAATTAATTCTAGTCTGGCAGTATCTTCATAAATTAGATTTTTTAAGCGGTTGACTAAAGTTCCGAGATGTTCTAAGTGTTCTTCGGCACGTTGATAGTAATTCTGCAATTGGATTGTTCGATCGCTTTGCAAAGAAAATTGTCTATCGCTTTCTATCTGAGTGAAACTCAATCGATTTATAAAAGCCTCTCGGCTCCAATCTTCCCACAAAGTCGTAATTTTTTCGATGTCGGCAAGTCGGTGTCCTAGGCGAGTTTTGGCAACAGTAAGTTCCCCAGCTTGAGTCATTAAGTCATCTAAATTTTTGGTGGCAACGCGAATGGTTTCGATGCGGTAAGATGAGCTAGAAGAAACCCTAACTGTGGGCTGTGAATCGGATGTATTAGCTAGCCCAGAAGTGGTAGTCAAGTTTTGAGCTTGTAGGAGTAATTCTTGCTCGGATGGTATCGCCGAAACGTAATTATTATCTAAATCACGAACGGTAGAAGTTTCAATATGTGTTACTTTTTCTTGAGGCTCGGAGTTAGGAAGTGGCGTTTCTTCAAGCTGTTTTTCTGGTGCGTATAAATTTTCTGGCTCTGCTGTCGGCGTGGCTACTTGTGGCTTGTTAGAAGCACCCATCATGCTAGCAAGGATGTAAAATGTATTGACGCCAGAAGCTTCTCCTGTGACGGCTTCGTTAACAAGTTTGCGGATGGCATCTAAACCTTCTGAAAGTCGATCGCTAATATCTGAGTTTAGTTGAGTTTCTCCTCGCTTGACACCTCCTAAAATATGCTCAATTTGATGAGCTAAAGATGCTACGTTTTTTACTCCGAGCATCCCAGCGTCGCCTTTGAGGGAATGGGTTTCCCGCAGCAATTCTTCTAACTTGGCTGAGTCGCTAGGGTATTGTTCCAAGTACACCAAACCGTCATCTAGTTTTTGCAGGTGTTCTTCACTAGCTATTTTAAATACATTTCGGAGTTCTTCATCTTCAATCATAAGTATTTTGCAAGTAATGGGGCAGGGGGCATTGGACAATTTTAGATTTTAGATTTCGGATTGATTGGTAATTATCATCTAAAAATGACTAATAATGACTACACTACTGCTTTTAAATTTTGAGCTGCTTGGTTGAGCTGTTCGGTGCCGAGTTTAACTTGCGAAATACCGGCAGCAGTTTCCTGAGCGGCTCGGTTCAGGGAATTGACAGCATCAACTATATCTTGAATAGCGATCGCTTGGTTTCTTGAAGTCAGAGAAATCTGTTGGCTGTTGGCAACTATTTGGTTGATAGCATCTGCAACTCCGCCAAAGGCATCAGCCGTTTTTTTCGCGATTTCAACTCCATTTTCAACAGTTTTAGTCCCCTCATCTGTCACCATTTCTGTTGAATTAATTGCTGTTTGGATAGTTGAGACTAAAATGTTAATCTCGCTAGCAGATTCTTTACTTAAATCGGCTAATTTGCGAATCTCATCGGCAACGACGGCAAAGCCTTTGCCACTTTCGCCAGCTCGTACTGCTTCGATAGCAGCATTTAGCGCTAACATATTTGTTTGGTTGGCTAAATCGCTGACTAAACTGGAAATATTGCCAATGCGATCGGTTTGCTCGCTCAACTGCATAATTTGTTTTTGAATTGCTGCTACTTTTTGTTTCAAATTGGCCATGCCATCTAAGGTACTTTCTACTGCTTTGCTGCCTACTTCTGTAAGGACAAGAGCCTTTCTAGCTCCGAAAGCCGCAGTTTCGGCTTGCGAGGCACAAGCCCTGCTTGATTGACCTAACTCTTCCATTGTAATAGCAGTTCGATCGACCGCATCTACTTGTTGGCTGGCGATACGTTCTTGCTGTTCGACAGTGACAGCAATTTGCGCAGACGAAGAGGCTATCGCCCGCACAATTCTATTAATTGATTTGGTAGTTTTGCTCGCTAAAAAAGTGGCGATCGCGCTAGTAATAACAGCCGTCAACAACACTCCTAATGTCAAAGCTAATAGCAACTTCCTTTGAGGAGCAAATACCTTCTGTGTATCGTTGGCAATAATCACACTCCAGCCTAATTCTGGCATATTTTCGGTTGTTTCGATCGGAGCATAAGCGATCAATTGCTTGGCTCCGTCAATGAGATCTATATCTACGACACTACTAATTTTTCTGTTAGCCTGCATCCGCTCAAAAGATTTAAAATCAGAGCGTGCATCTCTGCCTATTTGATTAGCTTCAGTCGCTAAAAAAAACTTGCCATTGCCATCTATTAAATGGTATTCCTCTTTTTCTAATTCTTCAGAGACGTTAGATAATTTTTCTTGGGTTTCCTTAAATTCTGCTTCTAAAAAGGCAGTAGGCGTGCGAGTTATTACTATAGCGATAGTTTTGCCCGTAGCCATATCGACAACGGGAGAAGCAGCAAAAATGGAAGGTTTGCTAAAGGACTGTCTCGGCGGCACTATCGCCACACGGTTGCTCTTAATTACTTCCTGAAAATAATCCTGCTTGCCCATATCTGTAATTGCTTCCCCGCTCGACTGCAAAATAGTGTTGCCCTTGAGGTCGGCAACTGCTATACTGTCATAGCCTTTTAAGTTTTCCATGTACTCATCTAATATCGCTGTTTGTTCGCTGATCGGGGTGGCTTGCCTGACTCTGGAATCCTTTAAAATAGGTAAACGCGCGATTTCTTGAACTTCCTGATAGCGTTCAAATATCAAGTCACTAACCTGAGTAGCAGTAGCGATCGCCCGCGATTCTTGGTACTTAATTACATAGCTAGTTATGTCTTGATTTGCCACAAAATAACCAATCGCTCCCGTTAATATTACTGGGATTGTACTGAGAGCGATCGCGAAAGCAATTGCTTTAATTCTTAAAGGCAAACGATTAATTTTATTTTCCATTATTCATAATTATCCTACATAACTGCTTTTAAATCTAACGCAGCTTCATTCAATTTTTGAGTGCCGACTTTGGTTTGACTGATACCGCAAGCCGTTTGTGCCGCTGCTTGATTGAGAGAGTTCATAGCTTCCACCACCTGTTCGATCGCGATTGCTTGCTGTTTGGCATTCAGCGAAATTTGCTGAGAGCTCAAAACCACATTATTAATTGCATTTGCCACTCCTGCAAAAGCCTCTGCCGTTTCTTTCGCAATATATACACCAGATTCCACAGTTTTAGTGCCTTCATCTGTCACCATTACCGTTGAGTTAATCGCCCTCTGAATATCAGCAACTAATAGATTAATTTGGCTAGCGGATTTTTTGCTTCGATCGGCAAGTTTGCGAATTTCTGAAGCCACAACACCAAATCCTTTCCCATGTTCCCCCGCCCGCACAGCTTCCACCGCAGCATTGAGTGCTAACATATTAGTTTGATTTGCCAACTCGCTAACTACAATTGAAATATTGCCAATGCGATCGGTTTGCTCGCTCAACTGCATAATTTGCCCTTGCATATCCTGCACTTTTACTTTCAGCGTTGCCATTGCTTCCAAAGTTTGTTCGACAGCTTTCGTGCCACCGCCAGCTAGATTTAAAGCTTGCATTGCCTGAGTTGCAGCCGTTTCTATCTGTTGTGCCGTTGCCCTTGAAGAAGCTCCCAATTCGTCCATTGTCGTAGTCGTTTGATTGACGGAAGCCGCTTGCTGGCTGGCCATACGTTCCTGTTCTTCTACTGTTGCTGCAATCTGAGTTGAAGAACTCGCGATCGAGCTAATTGCTCGATCGATAGTGCGGGCAATTCCTGAGGAAATCAGCCAAAAAATAACTGCACCTATCAGCAGTAATAGTAGCGAACCAATAATTAGTGCTGACACCAAAAAGCTTATAGATTGCTTAGTCTTTTGCGTGTCTTTCTTGATTTGTTCTAACTCTAATTCTAGAAATTTGTGGTTCAATTCCACAAATTCATTCACAATTTTTGTGTACTTTCCTGTATTGAATATAGCCAGCGCTTCCGTCGTCTGATTTCTTTGTAATAAGCTAATTATTTCATTAGAACCCTCATAATACTCGTTAACCAGAGCCAGCATCTTTGCCACACGGGCTCTTTGTTCTGGAGCTTTAATTAGCGGTTCCACTGCCTTTGCTGACTGGCGAGCCAAATCTGCGCCCGTTTTAAAATCATTTAAAAATTGCTGATTTTTATTAATTAAATACCCGCGTAACCCGCCTACCATTTGTTCGGTACCTATGGACATATTATTTGTTTCTCTGATCGCAGCCTCTAGTCTTTCCACTTCTTCCAAAGTATTAAATACTTGACTTGTGGTTGCGTAAACTAGCCCTGGCAATCCCAGGTATATCGCTGCTGGCACTACATATCCGAGCAGCATTCTATTTTTAATGTTGATTTTTTTAGGCTAGTAAACATCTTTTTTCCTGATCTTAAATACCATTTATTTTCAAATTTAATCTAACTTTGGCTTTACGCCTCCTCCTCAACAACTACTCCTCCTTCTGTTAGCAGTTTTTCCAAATTTAGAACAGCCATCATTTTTTCTTCGTAAAAAGCTGTACCCCGCAGGTATTCTTTGTTACCTGAGTGCAGTGCAGTGGGAACAGGCGCTATCTCTGATAAATTCAAATACATAATATCCAATATTTCATCCACAATTATACCGACTAGAAAGTTGGCAACTTCAACCACGATCGCCTTAGATAGAGAATTGATGGCTGCCTCCATATTTAAAGCATTCCGAATATCCACTAGCGTCACAATTTCGCCCCGCAAATTCATATTTCCGATAATTCGATCGGGAGTACAAGGAACCGGCGTGACTTGGCGAATCTCAGTAAATTCGCGGACGATCGCTAGATTGACACCGAAGTATTCGCCATTCAACGTAACCACCGCCAGTGAGATATTAACGGCAGTCGAATTATCGAGTTCGCCTTGTTGCCTCAAATTATTGGCACGTTGTTGAAAAATTGCTTTTGCTTCCGGCGCAGCATTCGGGCAAAAAACGTGAGGTTGCTTCAAAACTGTAGCATCTTCCGCTAACAATTTTGCATCTATTTCCAACTGCAAATTTTCTGCATCTGCCTCGCCTACTATCTCTTCACCACCTGTACCGATCGCACAAAATGGCACTTCTGCTTCTGGCTTTTGGGGAGAATATCGAATTAAACGATCGAGATTGAACAGCATAATAATATCAGCTTCGCAGCGGGCAAATCCAGCGACAAAACGATGTGGTGCTTCTGGCTCATTTCGCCCGTAAGATAAATGGGCAGTTATTGCCTCTTCAGAGATATGCTTAACTTCTAGAACTTGATTGACAATGATGGCAACTCGAAACCCTTGCCATTCGATGACGATCGCACTATCTGTCAAACAATATTCTTGGTAGAGATATCCGAAACGGAGATTCAGATCCATCACGGGCAGAATTTCTCCCCTAAGGTCGATCGCCCCAACAATATCTTGAGGCGCTTCTGCTATTGGTGTCAACTCCGGCAAAAAGAAAATTTCCCGAACGCAGTCGGCTTCTACACCGCAGAGAAAACCGTTCTGTTGAAAGATAAGATACGGTCTAGTTTCCATATTTTACTGTACAGATAATTTTAGCAATTTTTTTTTAATATCCATCAATACTTGACTTGCTGTCATTTTTCCATGCTGCTCAATCAAAGTGTTGGGCGGTAGTTTTTTCAGAATATCACAAGATGAATTGTACATTTTCACTGCTCTTTTTACCTTGCCTTCTTGATTGTAAATGTTACCCAGCTCCAGATAAGCTGAGATAAAAGATGGGCAAAGATAAATAATTTTTTTTAACATAAATTTAGCTGTTTCCAAGTCCCCCTGTTCTTCAGCAATATGAGCTTGCAAGTGATAAGGAAATATTGACACCGGATCTACATTGCTAGCTCGCTTGCAATGTTCGATCGCCTGAGAATACTTGCCTAAATTTGCATATATTTGAGCTAGTAAATAATCAGCCTCAAAGTTTTGAGGCTGTAGCGCGATCGCCTGGTTTGCTTTATTAATTGCCTCAGCATAAGCTTTATTTTTAAAGCAATTTTTTGCCTCTAAAATCAGCTTTTGAGGAAGTTTTTGACAGCCGGTTTTTGCGGTTACTAGAGATGGAATGGTCTCTTCCTCAATCGCTCGTGAAGCGAAGCTATCCGGTAGGGAATCGCCCTCAACATAGCGAGCTCGCAGCATCTTCCCCAGCGGAGTCGGTACAGTTAACAGCGACAGCATCTCCGCAAAATTGCCGTTAGCAAAATTAGCTGACATTCCATCCCTTGCTGAAAACAGGCGATCGCCAACAGTCCTTACCTTCGCCGATTCCCTTACCTGTACCTGCGCAATCCTCGACTGTATTTGACACCGTTCCTCCAGTAAAGCATCCTTAGCCTGATAAACAATAGACTCTGGAAAAATCTTGACTTTAAACTCGTTCATAATTTGACCGTGAACTTCAGCATGACCGGTCATTAAATATCCTCCCGGCCTCAGCGTCTTGGAAAATTTTTTTAGTACCAGTGAAATATATTTAGCTTCAAAATAAACAAAAACATTTCTACACATAATCAAATCCATATTATAAATATTTTGAGCTATATCAGGATAATTATCGCTCGCTAAATTTACACAACTAAAGTTTACATATTGACGCAGTTTTTTGTCTATTTCCCATTCAAGTGCGTGCCGATTAAAATACCGCTTTTGTAGTTCTGGGTCAACCAAACGAAACGACCAATTGCTGTAAATGCCATGCTGCGCTTTTTCTATTGCTTTTTCATTAATATCTGTACCCAAAACTAAGATTTCCCATCGCTCCCAATCAGGAATTAACTGTTTTAAAATTATCGCTAACGAATAAGGTTCTTCTCCTGTGGAGCATCCCGCACTCCAAATTCGTAGTGTTGGCTTAATTCCTAATGCCTTTTGCAACTTCCTTTTGTGTTCGATTAATTCCGGAAAAATCACTTTTTCCAGCAGCGAAAACTGTCCTTTGTCCCGCATGAAATAACTTTCATTGATTGTCAAAAGCATTACCAATTCGCGCCATTCATTTTGACTTTCCTGACTATTATTCGCTAACAGTTGATAATATTTTTCTGGCACAGCTAATTTTATAGCTTTCATTCTAGTTAAAATTTTTTGAAGCAAAGCTGTCTGGTCTTGCGGGCGAATTTGCAAACCAGTATGAGTAGCAATTAATTGAATAAATAGTTGACTTAGTGTATGATTCATATCAAATAAGGTAGATTTGTTTGATAATTATAATTTGCCTTAAGTAATACAGGGGCTTGCACATTCTCGACACTTTTCCTCTGGTTTAAGATTCTTCAGTTCCTTCGCTTCACTCAGGACTCAGAATGGGTGCATCTCACTTTTGAAGAGGGCGAAGCATTCCGGCCGATAAGTTATTAGTCAGAAGCTCATATTTACTGCCGGAATGCTTCGCCCCTACAGATATATTTGCAAAAATGAGATGCACCCCTCAGAATGACATAAATAGGTTGTGATGCGTAAGTCCTAAGAACATAATATCAGAAAGTTACCAGCCACTCCAAAGAAAAAAGTAGAAAATAGAAGGAAAAAGTGAGAAAAAATTCTGCCTTCTGTTTTCTACCTTCTACTTTCTAGCTTAAGAGAAGGATGTCATGCTGGATAGATCCGCAGGCGACGATTGGGTTCTTCCCCAAAACTGTGAGATTTCAGGTGATAGTGTTCCACAAGTTCGTGCTGCATTTTGCGGACGTTGGGAGAACGGGGCAGGAGTTCCACCGGTTGCCCCTTGGGAATGACAATTTGCTCGACAGCCAAGCGAGTTTCTTCAAGGGCTTCAATCTCGTCAGAAGAACCGCTGCGGGCAAATAAATTGAGGTCAGCTATTTCCGGGGTGCTTGGGTCTTCCATATCCAACAGGCGTCGCAAAGCTTTCGCCACGTGAGGAAGAGTGCTAGCCTTAATTGTGTGCAGGGGAACTTGGCGAGTTTTAGCCAAGTGTCGCAGTTTCGACTGGTTCCGAACGTTAGAACGCAAAGCCAAAACCACGTCTGCACTGTCAATATCCTTAGTCAGCACCACCGGCAAACTCAGCGTCGAAATCACTTGTTCGAGCTGGTGACGAGCTATGCCATAAGGATAAACGTGCAGGGGCAAATCTTCGCCATTGGGCCCGATATTCTGAGAAAAACGTCCGGGTTTGGGTACTGGTTCCAGGGAGAGGGACTCTTCTAGCAGTTGCTCAAAATACCTAGTCTCAGAAACCGGGACACCGTTAGCAGCAATTTTGTCAGTGGGAGGTGGCATCGGCACCATTTTGCCAGCACTGCGCCAACCGGATAAGGGTGTGACTGGCCGGATTGCTGACACCGCAGTTGGCGCAGCCACTGGTATTCCTGGGAACCGGGCTGGGGGAGTTCCCGACTCGTGGGCGATCATCACTTCTCCAGTCTCGCTGATGCTTCTGATTTGCTGGTTCGGCTGGCGTCCGCGTAGTAGAGTGTCTATAGCCTCTGCAACTCGCTCGTGCACCACCCAGCGCTGGCGTTCCAGCATTTCTATGGCTATTTCAAAAGTTGGGGGTGCCTTGCGCTCCAAAACCGTCTTTTGAGAACCGCGGCGCCGGGCCTCGTCATCTCCTAGCGTCACGGCTTGGATGCCCCCGATTAAATCTGCCAGAGTCGGGTTTTTCATCAAGTTTTCGATCCGGTTCCCGTGGGCAGTACCGACTAACTGCACGCCCCTTTCGGCGATTGTCCGGGCCGCCAAAGCTTCTAATTCCGTGCCAATTTCGTCAATCACGATCACTTCGGGCATATGGTTTTCCACTGCTTCGATCATGACTTGGTGCTGAAGTTCGGGACGGGAAACTTGCATTCTGCGAGCTCTGCCGATCGCAGGGTGGGGAATATCTCCATCTCCGGCAATTTCGTTGGAGGTGTCGATGATTACCACTCGTTTTTTCAAATCATCGGCGAGCACGCGGGCAATTTCCCGCAGCGCAGTAGTTTTACCGACTCCGGGGCGGCCGAGCATTAAAATGGATTGACCCATTTCCACCAAATCGCGGATAATCTCGATCGTCCCAAACACAGCGCGGCCAACTCTCAAAGTCAACCCGATAATCTCGCCGCTGCGGTTGCGAAGGGCGCTGATCCGGTGTAGAGTTTGCTCGATGCCGGCTCGGTTATCGCCGCCGAAACTACCGACTCGCTCAATACAGTGATTGAGGTCTGCCTTAGTAATCGGCGTCTGGGAAAGGTATTCGGCGTTTGATGGAAAACGAGCTTCTGGAAGGCGACCCAAATCCATAACAATCTCGATCAGATTGTTGCGCTGCGGGTGCTTCTCTAAGGGTTGCCGGATCTCATCTGGCACGATGTCGAGTAATTTATTCAGGTCGTCTGTAATCTGCATTCGTATCGAACGGTGACGTTTTCAACCTTTTTAGTCAGAAGGAATAGGGAAGAAGGAAGAAGGAAGAAGGAAGAAGGAAGAAGGAATAGGGAATATTAATTCCCAATTTCTAAATTACCGATTACCAATTACCAATTACCCAATTCCCCCCTTGGGGGGGCGGAGGGCAGGGTGGGGGGTGAGGGGGG